>JANQKA010000024.1 GCA_028281405.1 Hasllibacter sp.
CGGGACCACCGCCGGACGGACGGCGAGCTGGGGTATTTCCAGCACGGTTTCCGGGTCTACGACCGGGAGGGGGGCGCCTGCCTAACCCCCGGCTGCGGAGGGCGGGTGCGCCGGATCGTCCAATCCGGCCGGTCCACGTACTACTGCGCCGCCTGCCAGAAATGACTTGCGCCACGTCGCTCGGGCTTTAAGCGTCCCCCTCCGCACAACAGTTGGAGAGCCGCTCACATGGCTTACGAGACACTGATCGTCGATATCGACGATCGCGTCGGAACGATCCGCCTGAACCGCCCGGAGGCGTTGAACGCCCTGAGCACCACGCTGCTGACGGAACTCGCGGACTGCGTCGGGAGCATGCGGGACAACGACAAGGTCCGCTGCATCGTCATCACCGGGTCCGACAAGGCGTTCGCCGCCGGCGCCGACATCGAGGAGATGACGGAAAAGAGCTTCGCGGACGTTTTCGTCGACGACATGTTCGTTGCTCAAACCAGGGTCATCGAGGAGTGCCGCAAGCCGATCATCGCCGCGGTGGCGGGGTACGCGCTCGGCGGCGGCTGCGAACTGGCGATGATGTGCGACTTCATCATCGCCGCGGACAACGCACAGTTCGGGCAGCCCGAAATCAACCTGGGCGTCATCGCCGGGATCGGAGGCACCCAGCGGCTGACGCGATTCGTCGGCAAGGCGAAGGCAATGGAGATGCATTTGACGGGCCGGTTCATGAAGGCCGACGAGGCGGAGCGGGCCGGCCTCGTGTCGCGCGTCGTCGAGGCGAAGAAGCTGATGGAGGAGGCGAACGCCGCGGCGCAGAAGATCGCCGAGAAATCCGCCCTCGCCATCATGGCCGCGAAGGAGGCGGTGAACCGGTCCTACGAGACCCCGCTGTCGGAGGGCGTCCGGTTCGAGCGCCGCCTGTTCAACTCGCTGTTCGCGACGGAGGACCGGCTCGAGGGAATGACCGCCTTCAAGGAAAAGCGCGAACCCCAATTCAGGGATCGCTGACGGGGTTGCGGGGGAGCGGTATTCGTTGTAGGGAAGCCGCACATGCGCGTGGAGCCCGCTCAGGCTGTGTTTCCGATCCCGGTTTCGGGGCTCGGCGGAATCCGTGCGAATTTAAGCCGCCGAGACCCGAGAGAGGCACGATCTATGGCGAACACACCACAGTCCCGGAAGCGGACCCGTCAGAACGAGCGCCGCAACGCCGTCAACAAGGCGCGCCGCTCCCGCATCCGCACCCACCTGCGCAAGGTCGAGGAGGCGATCGCGTCCGGCGACGCCGAGGCCGCCCGAACCGCGCTGCGCGTGGCCCAGCCGGAGTTGATGCGCGGAGTCACCAAGGGCGTGTACCACAAGAACACGGCCTCCAGGAAAATTTCCCGGCTCGCCGGCAGGGTCAAGGCTTTGGGCTGATTCGTCCGATTCCGAATCGGGGGGTCTCCGCCGGAGGGTGATCGGGTACTCCCCAAGCGGCGAAGGCTCCGGATCGATTCGGGTGCCCCCCGAGGGGCTTCCGCGCCGAACCGCCGCGGGAACGCGCGGCCAACCATCCACCCCCGAGGCCGACGGAATCACGCGGAGTGCGTCCTTTGCCGGGCGTCGCGAATCGCCACGGCCGAACCGGTCCCGGCGCGCGGCGTCGAAAACCCGGCCATCCCGGAGCGTTGATTGCTTGGGATCGATTCGGGGGAGGCTGCGAATTGGATTCCCGCGCGTATCATCCCTGATTGCGATGGAAGGACGTGCCCGTCGACAGTCGCGGGGGATCGCGGTCAACCTGGGCGCGCCCCGCCCCGAGGTCGCGCGAATCGCCAAATTCCTCCGGCGGACGAGACGCCCTCCCGGGGGGCCGGCGCACCGATCCCGGTGAGACGCGGATGGTCGGACGACGTCGCAAATCGTCCGGCGGGATTCGACCCGGGGCGCGGCGTGAGCAGAACCGCGCCGGTCGGCGGCCACGTCCGGACCGCCGGGGTCCAACTCGCAGGGGTCGAAGATGGC
>JANQKA010000032.1 GCA_028281405.1 Hasllibacter sp.
TCGGCCGCCCCCTGTCAATCGGCCGCCCCCTGTCAATCGGCCGCCCCCTGTCAATCGGCCGCCCCCTGTCAACCGTCCGCCCCCTGTCAAGGCAATCTCTCCGGAGACGTCGTGTCCCGCATCGCTCGTTGGCGCAGACCGATGGGACGTCGGGGGCGCGGAAGTCCGATGTCGGCGGGAACTCCGCTTCGACCGGAGTCCTCCCGCGGTGCCGTCGGACCCGAGATGTATTCGACGACGGTTCCTCCCGCCACGGACGCTGCGGTCGTGGGGAGTGTCGGAACCGGAAGAGTGGCTCGATGACGTTGTTATCCTCCCATTTCGGCCTTCCCGCGTCGAACCGGGTGGACCCTGGACCACTCGAGACAACGTTCGACGACAAAAGGGTCACGAACAGCTACAAGCACCTGCTGTTCCGGGTATTGCTGCGCGATTGTGTTGAATCGGGAAGGTCGAGGATCGATTTCGAAACCATCGTGACCGGGATGATGGAGGAGGCGTGGTGGCCCGGGATTCATCACGGCTTGAAATTGGGCCACAGCGACAAAATCGTCGAGCGCATGCGTCAAGCCGTGGGTGCGGACGTGCTTCCACTTGATCCGGGGGAGATTAGGCGCGGGTCCACGAAGTTCGAGGATTTCGGGAGCAAGGATTCACTCTTGCACTTCGTGCCGCAGCGTTTGATCAGATCTTGGTTCGATGACGAGGTGAGGGATCTGCCGGACCATCAAATTGATCCAATGGTCAAGAGGTTGAGTTGCGATCAATTCCGGACAACGAGACCGATTTATCGAATTCTTGACGACGGGCTTGATCTCCACCCGGAATGGATTGAATACTTGAGCGCCAACATGGATTCCATCAAAATCTGGAGCGATGCGATGTGGGTGCGCTTCCTCGAGAGCCGGAATCCCGATGTTGAAGGCTTGGCGGAGAAGATCATGCCCGGGTTCGGTAGATTCCACCTTGGCGCGGAGCGTGCCCTTTGGAACATGGTGATGGATCGGTGCGGCGTGACGTCGGTCTACAGCGGAAAGTTGATCGGCAAGGGGGATTTCGAGTTGGACCACTTTTTGCCGCGCGCGTTCGTGACACAGGACAAATTCTGGAACATCACGCCGGTCGAGCGGCATCTTCGCGCGCTCAAAGACAACTCCATTCCGGATTTGGCGTTCATTCCGCATCTTGCCAGACAGCACAGCATCGTGGCGCGCGAGGCCACCAGATTGAGCGGAGGCGCGAAATTCGCATGGGACAGGGCACTCGATCAGTACGCCGCGGATCTTCGGTTGAGCGGGGCGGAACTGCTGGACGAAAAGGCTCTCGAGAGCGTCTATAATCGGATTTTTTCGGGGCGGGTCGGGATCGCGAAACGAATGGGCTTTTCCGAAGGCTGGCGACCAAACGTCCGCGACCTCGTTTGAACCGGGGCCGGGCGCCGCATCAATGGGGTACCCCGGAGGCTTGGACCGCGCGGACGGATTGGCTCCCCGGGTCTTGGTAATGGCGGCCCCGGCCGGCTGGGCGACCCCAGCCACTGGACGTCCCCGGCCACTGGGCGGCGCCGACGCCCCGTGGTCGCGGAGACTTTCCGACCCGTTCCCGGTTGAGGAGATGCACTCGCGGCAGTTCCGGCCTTACCTCTATTGCGAACGGAAGGCCGGGGAAGTGCCCGGGAGGTCGACTTTCTTTAGGTAATCCGAAGAGGTGTCAGATTTCTCGGAAATTCGACAGCCGGACTAAATTCGGCTCTTGGACCGAGGCTTCGGCGGAGAGGCTCCACGCATGGGATGGTGCCGGGCGCATCGGGATTGGCAAGTCAGCGGACGCCGTGGCAAGAGGCTCCACGCCGGATGCCCGCGCCGCCGATAGTCAGCACGCCCCGGACTGAGGCTCCACGCTTGGGAGTGATGCCGGTCGTGTTCCCGCCCGGAATTCGTGGTCTTTCAGCCGCGAGGTTCCCTGCCTGGCGTGACGCCATGCGCCGTCGCGGCGAGAATCTGTCACGATTTCGCATTTGCGCCCCAAGGGATGAGTGGAGCGGACGGACGGTGGCGATTGCGCGGGGAGCCTCGTTTCCGGCGACCGGAAAGGAGCGGTTGGTTCGTCGCTGTAACGGATTCTTCGCCGAGTCAAGAGATTCTTTCGTCAAGCCGGAGGGATCAATATATTCCCGCGCCGCCGCTCCGCGTGTCGCAATTTTGCATCCCGGCGGTTTCCCTCCCTTTCGAGGACGAATTTGGTCTGGACATCGGGAAACCCCGTTGTACGGAAGGAGAGTGCAACCTTGGGGTGCGTCATGTGTCCATCTTCAGCCTCCGATTCGCCTCTCAGCGCGACATTGCGGACCACGGGGATCCAAGAGTGCGCCTCACCTCGGCGGCGGCCGCCGCCGGTTTCCGGAGTGGCTACGGTTTTCCATGGAAGCCCCGCACTCGCGCGGAGGGTTTGGGCGCGCGTCACCATGCGATCGCGCCGCGGCGGGTTTGAACGTACCCTGTGGGCGTGGCGGCATCGCCCGGGTCGCGTCCGCATGGCCTCGAGAGCCTTTTTCCCTTGTTTCCCGACGCGCGCTCCTTCCCTTCCCGAATGGGAAGTCCCCGTTCCCGCGGGAAAGCCCGAGAAGATTTCATCTCGCTGGCGCGGTCCCCAGTCAAGGCGTCACCCTGAAGACGGAGGGGCGCGTGCTATTCAAGGACCGTGATCAAAGGATGGCTGAAAGGGCCGTGGGACCCAGCGCTGGGTGGTCGTCGCTTCGATCGGAACGGCGCTTGCCGGGATTGCCGGAAATCGGCGGGGCCGCGCAGGCCTGGGCCAGGAAATTCGGGTTGGCCGACGTTCCGCTGTTCGAGCGGAACGAGGTCGTCCGCCCGGAGGATCACCGGGTTCTGCTGGACGGAAGCTTCGGCAGTTTCGCGATGTCGGAGACGGAGGACCCAATCTGGGAAGACCCACGGACGGTATCATGGGCTTGGTCCTGCAACCTTCCGCATCATGTGACCGTCGGGAGTCGGGTTGTGGCCGTAAGGCGTTGGGATAGTTCGCGTCCCAAAATTCTTCCGCGGGATATGGTTGAACTGCGGATGGAGGAATTTTACGAATATTTGAACAGGGATCGGGTTCACACGACTCCCCGGGTTGTCGACCATGTCCTGCGCCTTTTCAACCGGGTCCAAGCGCTTGCGGCGAAAAAAGGTATTCCGGATGAACGGGGAATCGAAGTATTTCTTGCGTTTCTCGATATGCTGATTGAACGGGAAAAGGAATCGGATGAGGATCTGAAATTCCCGGTGGAGAATGAATTGTTGCGGATGTTCGCGCGGGATGAATTGAACGCCCTCGCGCGGGAGTTCGATATGAGCTCCCAGAAGCGGACATTCCAATTTTTCCCATCCTTGGCGGTGCGGCACGCGGGTGGGGCGATTTTTCAGGAGATTCTATTCGCGCTTACTCGGAATTCCCCGAGCGTCCTCTTGGAGGAATCCAAATTCCGGCAGGCGGGAATGGTCGCCAGAAGCGGGGTGCACTTCACTCCGGAGACGTTTGCGCGTGGAATCGTCGAGAATGCGTTCGCGGAAATTCAAGACCTTATGGTCAGGAAAAACCTGACCGTGCTGGACCCGGCGTGCGGGGCGGGATCCTTCCTCAAGGAAACCGTTCGAACCCTCCGAAGATTGGGTTACTCAGGCCGCCTGCGGTTGATTGGCCGGGATATTTCCTCCGCGGCCGTGGCGATGGCGCGCTTCGTCGTCGATCACTCCGTTTCCGACTGGTCGCCCGAACAAGGCGTGGATATTGACATCGACACCGCCGATTTTTTGGTGGATTCGCCGGAACCCGTCGACGTGGTGCTCATGAATCCACCCTTCATATCCTGGGGCACGATGGACGAATTTCAACGCTCCCGGACACGGGAAATATTGGGGAGCGACCAGAGCGGAAGCGTCGACCTGAGCATGGCGTTCATCACCCGGGGAATGGAAATCCTCGACGACGGAGGCGTGCTGGGATCATTGCTTCCAGCGAGCCTCCTGACGGCGCGGTCCGCGAAGCAATGGCGAGACGGCATCGTCGAGAAGGGAAATCTTGGACTGCTGGCGTCGTTCGGGGATATTGGCTTCTTCGCCCATACATCCGCGGAGGTCGCCGCGGTGGTGGTGTCCAAGACCGGATATTCGCGTCCTACAAGCGAAAACGTAAGGACTGTTTTGTGCGCGAACAATGTGGGAGAACCCGAAAGCGCGTTGCGGATGCTGAGGAAGATCGATCCGGACGAGCGGGCGAATTCGGAGGACCACGGGTGGTGGATATGCTCCATTCCGCGGGACCGATTGAAGACACGGCCCACTTGGCACCTTGAATCTCCGGAAGTTGAGGCCGCCCTCGCGGGATTGCGTGAAGCGAAGACTCCCACGATTTCCGAGTTGTTCGAAATCCATCGGGGCGTGGTTGGCGGAAGAAGCGATGTGTTCTTGTTGGACCAAAAGCAGTTCAACGGGCTTCCGGAGCGGGAGCGTCGGTACTTCCGTGGCGCGGCGATGAACGACTCGATTCAAGGCGGGACGATCAAGGATTCCTATTTGATTTTCCACCCATATGAAAATTCGGAGTTGACGATCACCGACGAAAAACATTTGCGCAGGAGCCTCCCGACATATTTCGGGAAGTATCTGGAAGCCGCGCGGGACAACCTGGACCTGGCCGGGCGGAAGGAAATTCACGATCGATGGTGGGATCCCTTCCTTGTGGCGCCGCATTGGATAACGGCCCGCGGACCGAGAATCATATCGAGAGCGTCTGGCGGGCCGGGATCCTTCGCCGCGGACGTTTCCGCCGAATTCGTGCCCGTTCAAGGATTGGGGTGGATTCCCGCGCGCCGCGCGGTAATGGATCAGGGCGATGATTCGGAATTTCCATCGCCCGCCGATCTCGTTTGCGGGTACTCGGCGTTGATGAACTCGAATTATTTCTTGAAAATTCTCGAAATTTACTCGCCATGCGTCACTGGGGGAAATATTGACCTGAACCCCAAGTATGTCGGCGATGTTCTCATGCCTGACCTGCTTGAGTTGGCGAGGGACCGCGGCTTGGGGCGCGGAATCGCCCGATTGATCAATTTCGGCAGGGAACCGCGGTTGAGCGATCCGGGTTGGATTAAAGCGGTTGACCGCATCGCCGGAAATCTTTACGGTTTCGATTTCTTTGAAGAGGATTGACCATTGTCGACGCCACTGCGACTTGGAAGCGTGTCACTTTTGGATACCCACCTCAAAATAGTGGAGGGCATTCTGAACAACGAAATCGAGGGTGGCGAAAAGGTGGGGGTTGGGATCA
>JANQKA010000064.1 GCA_028281405.1 Hasllibacter sp.
ATTTGGTCACCCAAGCCCACGCCCTTCCGTTGATCCGTGTCGCCAATGGAGTCATCCTCCTCCGTTCCCGTCAGATGGGTGAAGGGCAATTCGGCGAGATTGACCCGTTGGTCGATCACCGAATTGCCGGACCGCTGGAGCGTCGCGTCGGCGAATTGCAGGTACTCGATGTCCTTCAACGTGTCCGTCCCCTCGTCCGTCCCGCCCGTCGCGCCGTCGTCAGCGATATCCTCGACCGAGTGAGCCTCGGTGCGTGGACTGGTCACGGCGGGTATGCCCGGGAGCGCGGGCAATATGCCGGGGAGCGGCGAGGGACTTCCGGGAATCCCGGGAACATCGACCCCCCAGATCAAATTTTTCGTGATCCGGTACTCCGACATGTTATCGTCGTACACGGCGGTGTCGCCCGCCAAGTACACCACCTCCGTTGTTCGCTCGCCCGACACGACGACGGTCCTCGTCAGCTCGGTGGCGGCCGTCCGCCCTTCGAGCCGGTCGTTCCCTCCGTTGAGAAAGTCGTCGCCCGCGCCGCCCTTGAGCGAGTCGTCCCCGCCGCCGCCCGAAATGGACTGATCCCCGGCCCCGCCCTCGAGCGTGTTGTCGTTTCCGTCTCCGTGGATCACCGATATGGTGGAAAACTCCGACGATCGAACTCCCCGCTCGTCGGCGAAGTCGAGCAGTTCGATGCTCCTCAGGACGGCTCCTTCTCCGCTCGACATATCCAAGTTCGTTACGATCAGGACCGAGCGGAACGTGCCGTCGGCCTGAATGTCGTCCCGCCTCTCGATCCCGTAGTCGCTCCGGTCGCCGTCGAACACCACCGTGTCCTCTCCCCCCCGGCCATATATCTCGTCGCCGCCCCCGCCTCCGCGGAACTCTTGGTCGCCCGCGTCGCCGAATAATTTGTTGCCCAGGCGATCGCCGGTGATTTTGACGAGCGGGGCCGTGATTCCGGACACTTCGACGTCCATGTTGTCGCTGAAATCCAATTCCTCGACGTTCCGCAACAAATCCCTGCCGTCGGGACTGTTGGCCCTCGTGTCCTCCACCACCAGCCATTCAACTCCACCGTTGCTCTCCGGCATTCCATTGACGGTTTCAACCTCGAAAATTATTTCCCTCGTGAACGTGTAGTCGCCCTGGTTTCCCGCGTAGACGGCGGTGTCGGAATCATCTCCCCCGTCGATTCGGTCGTTGCCGCCTTCTCCCGTGATGGTGTCGTCGCCGGCAAGTCCTCTGATTTCATCGTTCCCGGCCCCTCCCGTCAAGGTATCCCCGGCGGAAGTGCCTTCGAAGCTCACAACCTCGAGGGTCAAGGAGTACTCCGCGGACCCGCCGGCCCTGTCGGTTGCGATGATCACGAACTGCAATTGATCGGCATTCTGCGTGGCCGACCCTTCCACAAAGATCCTCCCGGTGAAATGGCCGATCGAGACACCGGACGGATTATCCCTTAGAGTGTAGGTCAGACGATCGCCGGAGTCCAAATTGTCGTCGGTGAACGCGGAGAAGGTGGCAATAAAATATGACTCCCCGGACGTAAGCGTTTCGGCCGGCGTCCCGGCCAGGGGTTCGCCTTGCGAAGGCGAGAACACCGGAACTTTTCCCGACAATCGCGGAGCCACGTTGGCCTCGATGAAGAACGAGTGCTCCTCGACGTCGCCACGCGCCTCGGCGACAAGGGTGATTTTTTCCCGTTCTGTCGACGTGAACGTTCCAGAAATCATGTTCGTGCTGGAATCGAACGTCAGACCGGTTCCTCTCAAACCATACACGGTGTAGGTCGGGGACAACCCCGCGCGGTTTTGAAACGCCAAGGACACGTTGATGTCGCTTGCGAGGGCCGTGTCGGTCTCGACGGTCATGTTTTCGGGAGCGAAGTCGCCCACTTCGATCGGGTCGGTATAGATCGTGAAGGTCGGAAGCACGGCCTCATTGCCGTTCGACGTGGTCGCGACCGGATCGATCGCGTCGCCGTCGCCGTCGTTCGCCCGAACAACGATTTCCACGACGGACTCGGTCGGCGTGCCCGTGATCAGACCCGTCTCCGGATCGAATTTCAGTCCGACGCTGGAAAGCGGACGCCAGCTGCCGCTGTCCCCGGGCTCGTCGAATATGCCCGGTCTCCCCACATTCAATTCGTAGGTCAGGGTATCGTTGTCGGGATCGTAAAACGCGTTCCGGATGTTGATCTCGACGGGCTTCCCCGAAGCGACGACCGCCGAGTTGATCACCTGTTTCGCCCGTTCCTCCGCATCCGGATCCGGATTCTTACCCCCGATTCTTATATTCTGTTCAAAGTCTCCGTAAGCGTTACTGGCGGTGATGATAAAGGCTGCTTCCGACATATGGCTGACGTTTCCCGTGAGCACGCCGTCCAGCGGGTTCACATAAAGGCCAAATGTGTTGGTGCCGGCCCCTACCGTGAATCTCAAGTCGCCGCCGGTCGGGTCGGTGAAAAAGTCCGACACGTCGATGGGGTTGAATGGACTCCCCTTCGCCACGGTTCGGGTCAGGTCGCCCGGGGAGAGCGGCCCGGCGACGGGCGCGAGCATACCCGAAACCATGACGGAGACATCATCGCTGACATCAGTATTGCCCCCCTGGAACCGCAGGACATCTATATCGACCAGCACATCGTGGCCCTCGTCTCGGCCATGGGGATCCCCGGCGTCGGCGATATCCCTCACCGACACCCAAACGCGGTGGTTTCCGCCGTCGTCGAACCCTCCCACCGATATGCGGTAATCGTCCCGGTGCCCGGCGAACACCGCGATATCGGATTCATTCGCGGGCCCGGTGCCGTCCACCGCCTGACCATAGAGGAAATCGTCCCCCACGCCGCCCACGAGGATGTCCACTCCCGCCCCGCCCACGAGCACGTCGTCGCCAGCGCCGCCGAGGAGCGTGTCCGTTCCACCCTCGCCGTTGATCGTGTCCATTCCCGCCCCGCCGTCAATCACGTCGACTCCGCCGGTTCCGGTCAGCGTGTCGTTGCCCTCGCTCGCGCCCGCGGTTGTGGTCGGTTGATCGCCCGCGTCGACATAAACATACTCCAAGCCCTCGGTCAGGCCTCCCGTGTATCCGACCAGGCGCACCCCGAAGTTGGACGTGGTGTTTTCAAGTATCGTGTCTCCGCTGTCCTCGCGCGTGGTCAAATTTTCCAAGGCGGTGATATCGGCCAGAACGATGCGGTCGCCCTGGGTGGGATCGAACCCCGTAATGGATGTCATGCCGGACGTGGGACTGTCCCCCGCGACCAGGAACTGGAACACGTCCGCGCCGGAGCCGCCCGTGAACGAGAAGCCGCCACCTTCTCCGTGAAAGATGTTGTTTTCCGTGGCGTGGC
>JANQKA010000108.1 GCA_028281405.1 Hasllibacter sp.
GCACCGGTACGGGATGGCCGAAGCGCGAATATTTCCGGAAGTCGCGACCCAGAAACGCGTCCCACGAATCGCGATCGCCCTTCCAATTCGCACCCGGGACGATTCCCAGTTCCCGCAGTGCCTTCTCCCTTTCGGACGTTCCCACGTCTGACATCTTCGCCTCCCGGCCATATGATCCGCTTTGTCCGCGAACGCGGAGCGGCGACCATCCCGAATCTGAGGGAACGCCTGCGCCACGCGTGATTGCGTTTCAATACACCAATCCACCACGGATGGCCAATAGCGATCCGCGGAGCCGCAATTTGGTGAAAAACCCAATTCCCGTGGACGCGCCGAAACGCCAGGACTCGTCCGATGCCCTTGTAATAAAGGCCCAACCGCCACGGTGCACGGTGACTCATCAGCACGCCGCGCCACCGCCCCGTCTTGGAACGCGTTCCGGCAAGCCCTCCATCGACGACGAAGAAGAACACCGAAAACCACTGTAACCGAAGCTCGAGCCGAACCGCCCCCAGGGTTGATTCGCACGGGGTGGCCGGCGTGGACACGAAGCGGACGGCGCCTAACATGGACTCACGAGTCCGGGATGGCGGGACAATCGAAGGCCTTTCCGCCCCGCACGATTCGCGTGGGCCAGCCCATTCCGGGGTCCACCCTACCCGGACGAAACGAGGCGTGAATCCCGGAATCGCCAGTTGCACGGGTCGCTGAGGGACGCGGCACGGTCTCAAACCTTTGTTGGGAAGTCCGGCGAAAAGAGCCGAGACGTCCGCGACGCCACCCAATCCAACCGCAGCGCGGACGCGTTGACGATCTTGGAGCGCCGGAGGCGGGACAGTCGGAAGCAATCCCGCAACGCCGGCGGGGTCGCATGCCGGATCAATATCCGTCCCGCCACCATTATCTTGATCATATGCCGTTCAAGCGCGACTCCGGCGATGGCCAGGGACAGAGTCGCCTCGCGCCCAGCGGCGCGTGAAGCCGGGCGGAACGGAGTCCGAGGCCGGGACGTTTCGGCGCCAAGTAGCGGGGGCCGAGGCGCCATAAGCGCGGAAATTGCACCGCGGGGGAAACCAAACTGAGAGTCCGGTGACCACGGTGTGCCATGAATCGGCGTCAATCCCGCTTCAAGAATTCGTCCTTCATAACCGTCCCGGTGCGCACGGTGATCGGGGTGTAGTCACCATAGAGCGGAACATATCCGGGGAATCTGCGCCCGCGGAGCGAGTCCCACGGGTCGGAGTCGTCCCTCCAACGCTCACCTTGGTCGGAGCCCCGCTCCCGCCGGGACTTCTTCGACTCGGGCCTTTTCCCGCCGGAATCACCGCCCTTCCCGGGCGCGCCGTTCGTTCCATCCTTCAAAAATTCGTCCCTCACAACCGTCCCTGATCGCACGGTGATCGGGGTATACTCGCCGTAGAGCGGCACATATCCGGGGAAATTGCGCCCGCGGAACGCGTCCCACCGATCGGAGTCATCCCTCCACCGCCCGCCGGAACCAACTCCAAGCCTCCGCGCGGCTTTCTCCATTTTGGCCTTCTTCCTGCCGGACATCCTGTCCCTCCCGGTCTTGCTGTTGACGTCGCCCGGCGCGGAGGGACGGAAGGCCAAAACCACCGGGTAACGGATCCCGTCGACACGCCGGACACCTCCATCAAGATAGCGGAACGCGGAGGGCGGTCAAGAATATTCCGCCGTGGCCGTTCAAGAAGAATCCCCGTCCTCCCTCCGAACGGCAATCGTAGCGGTTCGGCCGGAACCTCGCGCACGCGAAAGCCCACGCCCGAACCCACGATGCCGCCTTCCACACCGACACTCGGCCAAATTCCGGCTGAAGGGATGTTGCCCCGACCGGCGGTGTCCATAAATTCGTCCTCTCCGGGATTGGTTTCCGGAACTCGGATTGCGGAGCGGTCCCGTCCAAGGGACCGCCTTCATCGACAGGAAAGGGATGAACCAATGCTGAATTCGATTAAGCCGGGCGTTCCCCGGGTCACGATCACGCCCGACGAGTCGGGGCGAGGGTGGATCGCGATTCGCGACACCAGGGAGGTCGGGTCGGGAGCGACGCCGGACGAGGCGTTTTCGAATCTCCCAAACGCCGATGGACCGCGACCCGGGTTCGATTCGAGTCCTTCTCCGACGCCCGACCCTTCCTCCACCGTTTGGGGATATTCGGTGACCGATAATACAAGGATTGTTGCCTGCACCGACGGCGCGTGCTCACACGGGCAGGGCGACGATGGCTGGGGGCCGGGGGCCTATGGGATCGTCTTCGTTGTTCACGAAGGAAATCGGGTCGTGGAACGGCAAGAAATTTCCGGTGGGTCGGATTGGACCACGGCGGTGGAAATGGAGGTCAAGGCCGCCATCAGGGCGCTGGAAACCCCGATGCCGCCCGGCGCGCGTGTCAACAAGCTCGTCACCGATTTCAA
>JANQKA010000127.1 GCA_028281405.1 Hasllibacter sp.
CCGGTTCAATACATTCAGGATCTCGAGGATATCCGCCTCCACCGTCCGGCGAGGTCGATTGCAACCCACGGACGTTGAACTCTTCCGGAAGGCGCTTGCCCTGTCCCGTGTGGAAGCCCTCCATGGGAATTCGATGTTCGCCGAAAATGTCGGAATCGGTGGTAACTTCGTCGCTAGTGGACATGATCGCGGTTTCAATCCGGGACAACACTGAGGGAACCCGGGAGATCCCCGTTTGGGAGGAACACATGCCGAGACGCCCCGATGATCTGCGCTCCGCGCGCTGGTTCGCCCCGGACGACCTGCGATCGATGGGGCATCGGAGCCGCGCCATGCAGATGGGCCTCGCCGAAGAGGACTGGCGCGGAAAGCCTGTGATCGCGATCATCAACACATGGTCGGACCTTTCGCCGTGCCATCATCATCTGCGCGACCGCGCGGACTGGGTGAGGCGCGGGGTTCTGCAGGCGGGAGGCATGCCGGTCGAGTTACCCGTTCACGATTTCGCCGAGCAGTTCCTCAAACCCACCTCGATGCTCTATAGAAACATGGGCGCCATGGAGGTTGAGGAGACGCTGCGCTCCCATCCCGTCGACGGGGCGGTTTTGATGGGTGGGTGCGACAAGTCGACGCCGGCGCTGGTGATGGGGGCCACCTCCATGGGATTGCCGTTCATTCTTCTGCCCGCGGGCGCGATGATCAGGGGCAATTACGCGGGCCGGAAACTGGGTTCCGGAACGGACGTCTGGAAATACTGGGACGAGCGACGCGCCGGTAACATCGACGAGGTGGAGTGGCGTGGAATCCAGGGGGGCATCGCCCGGAGCTACGGCACCTGCATGACCATGGGCACGGCGTCCACCATGATGTCGATCGCGGAGGCGTTCGGACTGACGCTGCCGGGCGCGTCCTCGATTCCCGCGCCCGACGCGGCGCACAAGCGCATGTCCGCGGCCTGCGGGCGCAGGGCGGTGGAGATGGTATTGGAGGATTTGACGCCCGATCGGATCATCACGCCGGAGTCCACGCGGAACGCGGTGACGGTGGCGATGGCAACGGGATGCTCGACAAACGCCGTCATACACCTGATCGCGATGGCGCGCCGGGCCGGAGTGCCGCTCGGGCTCGACGACTTGGACCGGATTGGCCGAACGACTCCGGTGATCGCGAACATCAGGCCATCCGGAAAGGAATACCTGATGGAGGATTTCTATTACGCGGGCGGCCTCCCCGCCCTTATGACGGAATTGGGGTCCAAACTCGACACGGGGGTCATGACGGTGACGGGCAAGCCGCTGTCCGAAAACCTGAAGGGCGCGAAAGTCCACGACGCCGACGTGATTCGTCCATTGTCGAATCCCGTCTACCACGAAGGTTCCCTCGCCGTGCTGAAGGGAAATCTGGCCCCCGACGGAGCGGTGGTCAAGCCCGCCGCGATGGATCAGAAATTTCAAAAGCACGCGGGTCCCGCGATCATCGCCGACTGCTATGATCAGTTGAAAGGAATCATCAACGATGAGAATCACCCGATGACGCCGGACAGCGTGCTGGTGTTGCGCAACGCCGGTCCGAGGGGTGGACCGGGAATGCCTGAGTGGGGCATGATCCCGATGCCGAAGGCTTTGTTGAAAAAAGGTCATCGCGACATGGTTCGCCTGTCCGACGCGCGCATGTCCGGCACTTCCTACGGAGCGTGCGTTCTCCATGTGGCTCCCGAGGCCTACGTGGGCGGACCTCTCGCCCTGATAGAAAACGGCGATATCATCGAGATCGATGTGCCGAACCGCCGGATCGAAGCGCGGCTGGCGGACGGGGAATGGGAACGCCGCCGTTCCTCCTGGACTCCTCCGGCGGCCCGCTTCGAACGCGGCTATGGCTGGCTGTTCTCACAGCATATAGAACAAGCGGACAAAGGGTGCGATTTCGACTTTCTGCGCACCGAATTCGGCGCGCCCGTGCCCGAGCCTGAGATAAATTGAAAGCGGAGGTTGTGGAAATGAAATCCACCGAAAAATCAAACGAGGGAGATCCCCGATGAGCGAGACCTTGAGCGCCGCCGACGTAGGCTTCTACCGGGAGAATGGTTATCTAATCCTGGAAAACAGGGTGCCGATGGACATCGTCGAAGCCATCAGGGCGGAAATCGCCCGCTTCGAGGATATGGCGCGGGGCATGACCGCTTCGGATGGGCGGATTGACCTCGAGGACAG
Organism: Hasllibacter sp.; assembly: GCA_028281405.1. GTDB lineage: Bacteria > Pseudomonadota > Alphaproteobacteria > Rhodobacterales > Rhodobacteraceae > JANQKA01. The sequence goes on from JANQKA010000127.1 coordinate 2,211, forward strand.
CCATTCGCCGGATGCGCCGCGCATCCGCCGGGTCAAACTGCCGCACACGCAATCCCGGGTGGTGGACGATTTGATGCGTTCCGACCACATCCTCGCCCCGGTGCGTGATCTGATCGGGCCGAACCTGCGTCTCCAGACCACCAAACTCAACATGAAGTCCGCGGGTTACGGAGCCGCCGTGGAATGGCATCAGGACTGGGCGTTCTATCCCTACACCAACGACGACGTTCTGGCCGTTGGGTTGATCATCGACGACATGGGCGGGGAGAACGGGCCGCTCATGGTTTTCCCGGGGACGCACCGGGTGGGCGTGTACGACCATCATCACGATGGCGTGTTCGCGGGGGCGATGGACCTCGCCGACTCAGGTCTCGACCTCGCCGACGCGGTGCCTTTGACGGGCCCCGCCGGTTCGATTTCGATCCACCATGCCCGCATCGTCCACGGTTCCGCGTTGAACACATCGACCCGTGATCGGAGAATCATCTTCTACGAGATGATGGCCGCGGACGCGTTCCCGATCGTGGGAGGACGGGGCGCGTGGGAGGGGATCGAGGAATTCGATCGGCGAATGCTCTGCGGTGTTTCGACGTTGGAACCGCGCGTCACGGCGTGTCCGGTGCGCGTCGCCTATCCGGATCACGACCGGGACGGGTCGATCTACGAGGTTCAGAAGGCGATGGGCAGACGCTCATTCGGCCTGGCGTAATGCAGGAGGAGCGCGAGCTCAAAGGGAGCGCGCTTCGATCCGGTCGCGGTTCGACTTTGACCCTTCGCGCCGCGGGGGCCGGCGATTGAATCTCCGACGACGAAAAGGCGGAGCGGCGGCTCCAAGCGGATTCGCGGAAAGCGCCGCAACCCGGTTATGGCTTGAAATTTCCCCGAAGCGCACTCACAATATCCGGATCACGGAGTTGGAATGATCATCCGTCTTGATTGGGATGCGAAACATGGTTCATGATTTCTTCAAGTTGGATTGTTCTCCCCTTGCTCGAATCCGCGTAAACTGTTTGGTTTATCATGATCTCCACGGCCACATCCAACGCGGTGCGATTTGCCTTCCGGCGCGGACAGGGCACATGATCGACCGTGAAACCCCAATTCGAGTAGAATGAAACTCCGTAGCAATGCACTTCGCATCCGCGCAACGCCGCCTCCAGCCCGACACCGGACGTGATCGTCGCCACGACGGGCCTCTGCTCCAGGAGGGGAATGATGTTTTGTTCGGGAGGGATGATTTTCAGGTTGGGGAATGTTTTTTCGATATACTCGTTTTCGCCGACCCGCCACGGATTGCGGGGGTGCGCTTTGTAGTAGAATTCGGCATCGCCGCGGAAATCCCCGCAAGTCATGACATGTTGAATCAGATCGATATTGTTTGTGCAGATGGTTTCGGTGGAGAGAACCGCTTGATCCCCGGTGACTTGTCCAACGATCAGTATTGAATACGGAGATAGGCTGACAACTCCGTCATCTGTCGCTTCGTATTTCGATACGCCACTCTCAATCATGGCCGCGATCGTGGACATGTTTTTTGCCTTATTTTCGCCGTCGGCGCTCGATGAAGAATTGAGTGAATCTTCGAACTGGGATGGATATCTGCCATCAAAGAAAACTCCCTTCGAACTCAAAATGAGCGACACGCATTCAGGGTGATCGGGAATATCGGACAAGAGCCCCATTTCCGAGCGAATCACACGCGGAGTGACTTTTTCAAAGTCTATTCCGATCATGACTTGATCTTGATTTCCCCACACGAGCCAAGTATGATTTCCCGGCGATAGATTTTCAAGAACACGTACTTTGTTCATGGCCGTCACTCCATAAAATCCAGGAATCGCGTTGAAGCAATCGACATCGATAATACTCGCCCCGGGAAAAATTGTATGGTAATGGCGCGCGTAAGCGGTTCCATGAAAGAGAGTAAGGATTAACGGAGCCTTGGACCTGTGCGATAGCAATTTAAGCGCGACTCGGGCAAATTTATACCACGCCTTGACGAAATTCAGGATGCGTTTCGCGAATCCTTTCACCAAAATGATCTTGACTTCCCCGCCCAGCCTGGTTTTGAAATCCGACAGCCCGTCAACGGTCTCGGTGTGCACGATAACATCCACTAGAACCGACGCGGGAAAACCGCCGGGCGTCGCGGCTCCAGCGTTGTTATCAAGCATTGAACCGCGGCCAATTCCGGTTTCGATTTCGGTATTGTCTCCGAAAATCGCATCTTCGGCGCGGTCCAGGCGGGTCAAAAAATGTCTCGGAGGAAGATTTTGCGACATCCCCACGCCGATTCGCGCGGTCTTTCCGAAGAAAGCGGCCATCGAGAATCCCTGAATTTTCCAGTCATCGAATCCCCATATTACGCAGACATGGTCGTCGGGCAAAAAACTCCTTAGTAATCGAAGCTTTGATTTGGCGCGTTTCCCCGAAAATGCGGGAGATCGGTCGCCACGGAAATAATCCATGCGAATTACCCGCGCTCCCGGCCGCAGTGTTTTCAAGAAGAACCGATGCCCGCTTCCGAGGTAGAAGCCAACGACTACGGGGGATCTCCGTGGGCGGGCGATCAAAGCCAGCAAGGTCAGGCCGAATTTAATGCGGCTCATTAGGCTGTTGTTGACGAATTCCCGGATCATCGCGCGCCCTTTTTTTCTTTGGCATTTAAGGTTTTGCCGTTGCGGTGGAATCGAACTGAGGTGATTCGACCGGGACGCTCGATTGCTCGTGACAATATCGCGCGGACTCGATGCTTGAACGCGATTGCCCGATTGACGAGCGCGCGGCGTTGTTTGATGAAATTATTCGGCCATTGACGGAATTCCTTATGTCGGTTATCATACATTGATCCGTCAATGTCGATTTGACTGTCATTCCAAGATTGCCGCGCCAGCGGCGGCCAAACCGCGTAGCCGCGGTCCGATCGTGTCAAGATTTCGCGCAGATATCTGTCTATGGGCATTTTGACCTTTGAGTGATTGTTCAAGAATCCTAGAACCCCCCTGCGGCTCCACAGCAGAGCGCTGGCCGCCAACGGAAAATGGTGAGCGTGAACCAACATGCAGTTTCCGCCAATCTCGCCAACTTTGGTTGTGAGCCCGGATTTCAAGCCGATCGGAGCGAGATTGACGACGTCCCAGCAGGCCTTCGCCGCGTTGAGATGATTCAATATCCCTTCGATATTTCGGTGAAAATCGGGTGTTAAGATAACGTCGTCCTCGAACACAAGCCCGTAAGGATCGCCGCTTTCGGCAATTCGGAGCGCGCAATCCAAATGACTTTTGTAACAACCGTATTCCGAACCGTACATCCGCCACCCCATGTGCCGAAGGCATGCTTCGTCATCCACATCTGTAAGCGCCGCCAAGGCCACGTTGTCAAGCCCTCGACCGTCGAATGCGGGCACGCGCTCGAAGTTGATTCCCTCCGCGTCGAGTTGAATGGTCACGGTTCGCAATCTTTCCGTTCCGGAATCCAAATTAATAAGATACGCCTTTGTGGTGGAAATTTTCAATTCTTTTCTGTTCAATGCTCCATCCCCGTCGCCGGGAATTTCGAAACGTCCGATGTCAACAGGAATTCGGTCCCTTGTGATTCGTCTCGACCTGCGGCGATTTCGAATTGCAATCCACTTGTTTTCGAATAGTCGGCGCCGCTTCAGAAATCCGTACTTCCAATTGCGGTTGTTCCTCCGCTTGTCGGGTAGGCCGAATGGATTGATCGTGCTGTCGTATTGAGTTTGTCGGGCAAGCGACGGCCAAACCGCGAAACCACGGCTTGAACGGGTTAGATATTCCCGGAATTGATTGTCGACAGGCATTTTAACCGTGGCGTACTCGGCCAAAAACCGCGATGCGCCCCGGTGGCTCCATAAGAGCGCGCTGGTCGTCATGGGAAAGTAGTGCGCGTGAACGAGCCTGCGTCCGCTTACGTCGAGACCTCCGATATCGGTGGTGTACTTGAGGCGATCCGCCCCAAGGTGCACAAGATCCCAATCATAATTCAGTTTGGAGAGATAAATCGAGATCGCTTTTACGCATTCCGGAAGTTCAGGTGAAAGTTCAACATCGTCCTCAAGCACGAGAGCTTGGTCGTCCCCGCTCTCGACTATCCTTCGCGCGCAGTCCAAGTGGCTCTTGTAGCAACCGAACTCGCCTCCGTGAAACGGTCGGCCCATGAAGGTGATGCAGGCATCGACGTCGGCGTCCGGCAGAACCTTGAGCGCCTCCAGGTCCAATTCCCTGCCATCGAACGCGGGAACACGTTCGAATTTCGCGCCGATCCTGTCCAGTTGTGATGTCATCGCCGCCAATCGGCCGGAACTGCTGTCCAGATTGATGAGGTAGGTCGTTGGCGGCATTGTTCGCACCATTGTTATCATTGGTCCACCACCCGTCCCTAACACCCGTGGCCGACGGTGGCAACAGGTCCATCGGTCCGCTGGCCAAATCCTCGCCTGCAAAGTTGGATTCTCGGTTTCCCGCCTCCGCATGCGCCTCGGATTTGACGGGAGGTTGCGGCCCGGATGGTCGCCGAGACGGGGTAACCGGAAACGGCCGCGGTTGCAACCTTACCGCGGCCTCCCAAGGAGACACGGGTTGTGCGGTATCCGTTTTGGGATTTCAGCCCTCCGCGGTTCCGACCTCACAATGCCTGTCAGGCGGCGGGCCGGGGCCGCTTGGAACCACCGATGGAATTGATGCGGCGCGGTGGGAGTCGGCCAACCCTCCCCCGGCGTCCATGTCAAACGAATCACCCGCGGGACCGGCGAATCACCGCGGATCGCGCTTCGGACAGGTGTGATGCCAATCCCGGCGACAAGGAAATGCGCTGGATTCCTCCGGTTTCAGTCCCGCGGCGATTGGAAATCATCGGCCTCCCGGCGACTTCGCAAGAACGAATCACCCGTAGGGACCGACGATTTCGGCGGAGGGCGCTTTGGACTGGTGCGATTCCCCATCCGAGCGGCACGGGGCCGGGGCAAAGCCGGGGATTTCGCCGCGGCGCGGAGGAAATCATCAACACTGCCTCGGGCACTTCCCAAAAAGCGAACCGCTTTGGTGCACATGAACAGGACGATGGATCATCCCCAACGGGCCACCCCAGTCGACGGCCGGACGGTCGCGGCACCAATGAGGGACGAGCGGACGCGGGATGGTCGTCGCGACTTGGACACAGATGGAGACGAGATTCACCTTCCTTCCGAGCAGCGGCCCCGTCAAAAGAATCGCTCGGCTGCGCCCGCGAATCGATCGATGGACCCTCTTCCATGGTCGTCGACATCGAGGATGGCGTCCGGATCCGGCGTCCCGCCCCTCCGCTCCGCGCGGACACGAAACGTGACGGCGAATTCCGTCCCGGTTGGGCGGATTATCATTGGAGCCGCTCCGGCGGTCCCTCAAAACGAATCACCGTGAGGCTTCCGCGAATCAGTCGGCGGCCCCTCCTCCACGGTCGCCGACATCGATGAGTGAGCGGACACGGCGTCCCTCAATGCCGCGCGGATACGGGTCGCGGCTTCTTGAATCCACTTGGGAAAAATTCAACGGAGCCGCGGTTGGCGTCCAAGCCAAAGCGAATCACCCGGTGTCGGCGCGCGAATCGACCTTCGTCCCATCCTCCCCGGTGGACGCCAAAGGTTCGGCATGCGGACGCGATGTTCCTTCAGCCACCCCTTGCGGACTCGGGAAGCGATCACGTCTACAGTCCCGCGGGAGCGCGAAATTCACCGGGCCGCCCCGGGCCCCCGCCAAATCGGATACTCCGGTTGCTCCCTCGATAGGGTCTCCGATGGGTTCGAATTCGGCGGATGGCCTCAGGGACACGGCAAGGACAACAGACCGTTCCAAAGCCCGCCCCGTGAATCGTTCACACTGATTGTCCAAGGCGGAAACTTTCCGTAAGATTCGGGGATTGGACTTTGTCCGCCAGTGGTTCCGTGCGGAGAACAGGAACGGCGCTTCGCTCGGATATTCAGGGAGTTACGCCGGGAATCCGCCTTCGAGCGCGTGAATACCGTCGGCTCGGTCTGCCGAGATCTCCAGAAGACCGCGGTCACCAAAAAGGATATTGGCCGGCATGCCATTCGTCGGTCCCGCGGCGCGGGGGCCACCACCCGTGCCGGCGAAGAGGGATTGGTTTTTCGACTCGGCTGGGCCATGTCAGACGGAAGCTCAACCCACCGGCTCGGGTTGAAACCGCCCCAAACCGCAGCCGTCGACCGACCCGGGAGCCGCTGGCGAATCGGGAACACTTGTGCAAATTTTCCGCTTGGAAAGGGGAATTATCTGTTCCATCGCCCACCTTCAACCCTTCCACGGTGGTTGCGCCAAGCGCGTTGAGCGCTTAGAATCGCAGCCGGACCAATCATGGGAGGAAGATATGGACACGGCGCAATTCACTCTGCGGGGCGTGGTGATCCCGGAACACTTGCCGTTTCGCCGCGACAGCCCCGTCCCTGAGCGCTATCGCGACGATTATTTCCATACCCAGCACGATTCCCACACTTTGGCCTACGACGCGGTTCGTCTATCCAATGGGACAGATGTGCTCATCACTTGTCCCGAATTGGAGAATTTCTGGCCCCTGCTCCGGGATGGGCTGCGCGTGAATGGCGTCCCCGCCCGAGGGTTGAAGCGCCAGCTGGTGGGGCAGTGCGAGCATGTCCGCCTGCGCGCGCCCAATGGCTCGGCCCTCAGTGTGCGCCTCGACGATTGGGAGGCGGAACTGCCCGTTCGGGCATCGGAGAGCGATGCGTTTCGGGGACGGAAAGTCATCGCGACGCTCTCGCGCAACAACGACCTCGAGTGGATCTCCGCCTGGGCGCGTTATCACGCCCGCGCGCACGGGGCCGATGCGGTCGTGCTCTACGACAACAATTCGGACAGTTACGGGTTGAACGAGGTCGCGGATGCGCTCGACTCCGTCAAGGAGCTCTCCGTGGTCCGGGTGATCGGCACACCCTACCTCTTCGGCGACGGTGTGAACGCGGGGGGCAAGGCGTATTGGATGTACCCGTTGCAAAATTCCATCCTGAACATCACACGCTTGGACATGGGGGCCGCGTCGGAGGCGGTGCTGAACTGCGACATCGACGAGTTGGTGATTTCGAAGACCGGGAGCAGCGTCTTCGATGCGGCCCGGTCCGCGTTGAGGAGAGGGGTGAAGATTCGGGGAAGTTACGTGTTTCCCGATATACCGGACCCGATCCCTATGCCGCAATACGAGCACATCCGCAGAGCCGATCCCAACAGAGCCTGCCAAAACAAATGGTGCGCCCGTCCCGCCGGATTATTCTCCCGTGTCGATGGTTGGACCAATTATCACGAATACGGAGGCGACTGGATGCGGCGCCTTATCGGGCGTCCGCGCCCGCACCCCGACTTCGAATTGGCGCATTGCGTCAGAACATCGACCGGGTGGTACCCCGAGAGGTTCAGCATCGAATTTCCCAAAGCCTTGGCGCGCGATCCGGAATTGGAGCGGGCGATGGCTTTGGCGCGCCCTTAGATTGATTGGGCTGGAACCGTTCCGGGCGACGGCACCCGGCGGCCCGACTACTGGATTGGAAAAATTCGGGGCATTGCCTACTTCGAAATATGGGGAATCACAGGGGCCTGTCGACATTCGAATCCAGAGATTTGACACGAATTTCGTATTTTGGGAATCCCGAGCTCGCGGTCACGTGATTCAACCTCCAAAAAATGGGGCGCTCATGAACACGACTCGGCACAGGATCTCGGATCGCGCCCGGGCGATGACCGAGGACTTTCTTTCCGGCGGGGCTGGAAACAGCGGCGGAACGGCCAAGAACAACCACTCAATTCCGCGGGGCGTTCCGTGTTTTTTTTCGGGATGTTAGTTGTGGAATCATTCCAAGAGGTTCGGGAATTGGAATTCCGTCCACCAACGGTTCCGCGGTGCGACCAAGAAGGGCGGTTTCGCAGGTATTTCAAGGAGATACGCGGGATCACCCCGCCTTCAAGTGCGTGATTCCCGACGGCGCCGCCCGCAGATAAAACTGAAGACCGCCGGCGCCGGGAAGGATCTCGGACCACAGGCCATCGGTCGGTCCCACGGCGGGTTGATCACCAAAAACTTCGCCTGTTCGACGCGCTCGGCAAGTTATTTGATTTCGTGCCGCTCCGCGGCCAAGCGTACGAGCTGAAGGCGGACAATTCGCTGACCGAAGACGTCACGATCGAAGCGCTCATCGCGGACAAGCCGCATGACGAGGACTGACCGCCGAACAAACCCGGTGCGTGGAATCCCGGGATGAAGGTGGCGGTGCTCCCGGATGCAACTGCGGGACAAGGAGGGACAATGATGTCGAAAAGCACAAATCGCGTCGCCTAGTCGAGCATTTTTGCTAAGATCAAGGGAAATCTGGGAATCGCGCCGATGTTGGACAAGACCGACAGGGCCATGCGGAGCGCTGGTTCCTCGCGTGGATGCGGGCAGCCGGGAATCGAATGTCGACGGATCCGGCTCCGGAAACGGGACGCTCCCGTCCTCGACCGGGGGCGGGCGGACTCGAACGCTCCTCAAAGGATTTATGGGATGGCCATATTCAAGGCGCGCTCCAAAACGGGATCCCTCGTCAATTCGTCCGGAAAATCGGATTGGTCGAAGCGTTCGGTCTTCCAACCGGTCGTTGTTCCCCTGCAATGAGCCATTTTAAATCCGGGGTGAGGAGATTTTTTTCCGAGTCCAACCGTCCACTTCATCCATTTTCCGCCGAACGCGTGCGGACCGTTCCAGCCATCCAGACGGCAGAATATCCCGGCAGGACGCGCGCACCACTTCGGGGGACAGGTTTTGTCGGGCGTGGCCCTCCAAATATGGTGATGTTGCGCGCAGGGCGCTGAGTCCGGAGTGGCTGGATACACCCAACTCCCTCCGATGGCGATGCCACCGCGCAGCGCCGACCGGGCCTCGTCGAACACATTTTGCCCCGCTGTCGGAATAACTAGCTCGTCGACATCGCAGTTCAACACCGCCTGGACCTTGGCCCCCATATCCAAGCGGGTGAGGTTGAAAATGGCGTTTTGCAATGGAAAGGCATAAATCCTGCGATTCGGCAAATCCACGTCGCAACCATATTTGTAAGGGGCTCCAACGACCCGAACCACGTCGAGGCCTTCGATGCCGGAGAGCGACTTCACGATTTCGTCCGGGTCGTAGCGATCCGAGGCGTTGTCGTATAGGACTATCGCGTCGGCGCCATGCGCGCGGACGTGAAACCGGGCCCAAGCGGCTATCCAGTCGAGGTCGTTGTTTCGGGAGACGGTCATCAACAGCCTTCGACCGTGGAACGCCGCGGTCTCGGAATCCCTCACCGGCAACACCAGTTCGCGCCCGCCAAGTCGCAGGGTGATCCGCGTCCCTTCCGGAGCGCGCAGGCGAATCAGTTCGCTTTGCTGGGTTCCCCCTTGAAATATCCGGTGACGCCTTGTCCGGCGGGGACGCTTGCCCTCCACGCGTAGTCCGTCCCGCAGCGCGGGCCACAAATTGTTCAGCGGCGGGCAGGTCAGGATCAAGCCGGTTCCATCGGCCGATCGAACCGCGTCATAGACAACAAGGCGGTCCTCGTGGAGCAGATGGAGCCTCTCTCCCAGATATTTCTCGGGAATCAGGCTTTCCCTTCGAATAGGAAGGTGTTCAGGCATGAGCAGACCGTGCAAGGTGAATTTCGCGATGTCCATGTCGGCTTTCTCGAACTGTTGGTTGGGGCGGGGAGGGGCGTTGGGCGCTTGGAACAGCGTGCCTCAATGAAACTATGGACGGGCCAGATTCAAGACGCGTTCCAAATCCGGATCCCTCGTCAAGTCTTTCGGAAAGCCGGATTGGATGAAGCGTCCAGGCTTCCATGCTGTCGACGCTCCCTTGCAGTGCGCCATTTGAAAGCCGGGATGCGGGGGCGGGGCTTTCTCTCCGAGCCCAACCGTCCACTTCATCCATCTCCCGCCGAACGCGTGCGGTCCGTTCCATCCATCCAAACGGGAGAATATTCCGGAAGGACGCGCGCACCACTTCGGAGCGCTTCGCCAGTCGGCCGCGGGCCTCCAAACATGGTGATGCTGCGCGCAGGGAGCGGCGTCCAGAGTGGCGGGGAACACCCAAATTCCTCCGATGGTGATCCCGCCGAGCGCCGCGCGACAAGCCGCATCGAATACGCTTTGCTGCGTTTTCGGGATCACGAGTTCGTCTATGTCACAGTTCAACACCGCCCGGGCCTCGGCCGCGATATCCCGGCGGGTGAGATTGAAAATGGCGGTCTGCAACCTGAACGCGAAGTTCCGGCGATTCGGCATTTCCAAGTCGCCGCCATATGCGAATGGGGTTTCCACCACCCGGGCCACGGCGAGCCCTTCCACGGAGGCCAGCGACGCGACGATATCATCCGGGCGGTAATGATCCGAGTTGTTGTCGTATAGCACGACCGCGTCGGCGCCATGCGCGCGGACGTGAAACCGAACCCATTCTGTTATCCAGTCGAGGTCGTTGTTGCGGGAGATGGTCATCAACAGCCTGCGTCCGCGGAACGCGTCGGTCTCGGAAGCCCGCACCGGCAAGACCAACTCGTGGTCGCCGATGAGCATGGTAATTCCGGCGCCTTCAGGAGCGCGCAGAATAATCTGGTCGCTTTGCTGATTTCCCCCTCGAAAGATTCGATGGCGTCTCAGGCCGCTCGGCCGTTTCCCGTCCACGCGCAGACCATCCCTCAGCGCGGGCCACAAATTGTACAAAGGAGGGCAGGTCAGAATCAAGCCTTGTCCATCGGCCGAACGAACCGCGTCATAGACCACCACACGGTCCTCATGAAGCAGGTGGAACCTCTCGTCCCGATATCTCTCGGGAATGGTGCTTTCCCGTCGAAAAGGCAGATGTTCGGGTATGACCATCCCCCGCAAGGTGAATTTCGCGATGTCCATGCTAGCTTCCTCCGGTGGATGAAGGGGGTGAAGTGGAGTGGGGGAATTGGATATTGGTCCGGAAGGCGACCACCTTGGACCGCGGGCCACGGTAGCCGAGACTTCGACGGTCCGCGCGGTCACCGCCGGAATTTTGAAACGAGGTCGTGGTCACCGCTCAATTGGCCCGTGCCTGAACAACGGCTCGATTCCGTGCTTGACGAATCATCGCGGGGTCCGGCGTTCGTGTCAATACCTGCCTCCGCTCGCGCGCGGGACGTCCCACGGTCGTTGCGGCTCGACGGCGTGGCCGTCCCTCACGACGCGTCTTATTCTCCCGCCGCGGACTTGGTTGGTTGCTTCGGGCTCCTGTTCCGAAGTCGAGCCTTCCCCCGGTGATCAATCTTCCGCCCTTGTGGGAGTGGTGGCAGCGAGGCGGCGCACCCACGCCGGGAAGCCCGTCCGCGGCGAACCCGACCAAGAATTTCCGCGGAAGGGTCCAGCCCGGAACCAAGAATTCCCTTCCGGCACGGTGACTCTCTCTGGCTTGCCGCCGAGGGGCAAATCTGCAATCGGGGGAGGCCAACTCTGGCGGTGCGGGACTTACGATGCCCATCGCGGCATTCCTCTGAGGGTGATTCCGTCAAGCTTCTTCATAGGCCGGTTTGGATCGGTGCGCAACTGCCGTGGTGGGCCGGAACCGATCGGCCCACCCCCATCCCGGCCCTTCCGAACCCCGGCGGCTTCCATTGCCGGTCGGCGTGAACGCTGGTGGGGATGAATCAAACATCAGATTCACCGCCAACTCCAACCGACGGTTCATGTGGATCCCCGCGAGAATCGCGGAGTATGAGGCCCAGTGCATGTTCCGGTCGCGGATATCTCCCTGACGCGGTGATGGGAAAAACTGGATTTCACCACGCGCAAACCGGGTATTTCGAATCGTCGCGGCGTCCCGGAGGGTTGACGAACAGCGCCGAGACGGCATCCGACGAGAGTCTGTCGTGGACGCGCCCAACGCCTTCGACATGCCGCAAAACACGTCCTCGATGTTCAAAAAGCCCCGCGTTGTTCGATTTCTCCTACTCTGCGATGTCCCGAACCTCAGGCATTGACGATCTCCCGGGCCTCGTGGTGATGGCCTCCATCGTGTCGTCCGGGAGCAGCATGAGATTCAGGCAAACGCGAGGACCGGGACCACCGCGACCTCGGCGGGGAAGATGGGAAAGGCGAAGGAGGGTTGCTCTTTCTTCCGCGTCAGCGGATGGTGGAGAAGATGGGATTGAGGATAATCCGATCTCCATCGCGGTGGCGGTTGCATCGCGGTGGCCAAGCCAGCACGCCGACCTCGACCGGATTTCCCCCGGTTCTCCAGAGCAACATGGTCGAGTTCATCCCGAACTCGCGCCATTCGAGGTCGAAGTCCCCTTCGTCGAAGCCAAGCCGGTTCGCGACATTCTCTCGGCGGTCGGTTGAGAATGCGGTTGCACCATTCCTGACATTGGCGACGAAGCGGGCATCGAGGATAGTCGCCATGACCATCACCTGTTGGACGGCGAACCTGGCGCCTTCGGGTTTGTCAATGTGGTCGAAATTCGGCGTCCTATCCGAAGCAGCTGCGGTTGGACAACGGGTCTGTGTTCACGGGCAAGATTATGGCGAGTTGGGTGAGGAAGCATGGCGTTGAGCTGGTGTTCAGCCGTCCCGGGAAGCAAACGGACAACCCCTTCATCGAGAGTTTGAATGGTCGGGTTCGTTATGAGTTCCCGAACAAGCACGAATTTCTGACCCTTGAGGAAATGCGGGACGGCGGCGATGGCTGGCGTTATCACTACAACGGGGTGAGGCGTCAAAGCAGTCTGGAAGATAAGACACCCGAAGCGTTTGATGAGGAGTTGCGTCTTCGTGGCTCGATATCCACGGAAACCGGCCCTCCGGCCACTTCGGCCGCGGTCGAATCGCCGATGGTTTCGGGCGGTTCTCCGACGTCCGAGGCGGGGCAAGGCGCTGAAAAGCCAAGTCCAGTTCGACCCGTTCCCGGATCGACGTCAACAAGGACCACCAGAAAGCCGAAGATCACTGAGGTGGGCCCCAGCCCGATGGTGACGAAAAGCCCCGGGAAACGGAAGACTCCGAGAACTGCTTCGAAACCGAAAATTGCAGGCGCCTCCACGCCGCGGAAGGTGGAGGAAGCCCACGGGAAGTCGGTGACGGCGGGTGGCGAACCAAAGTCGAAGGCATCGAGGTCCGCCAAGAGATCAAAGGAGACGCCTCCCCCGGCGAAGCTGAAGAACACAGAGGCGGGCACCGAGCCGAGTTCGGAAGCCACCGCGAAGAAGGAGACTACGGGGACCGCGCTGAGACCTAAGGCGTCGGTCGCCGCATCGAAGCCAACTCCGGCAGGGGCCATACGAAAGAAGATAGCGGGGAGACCCGCCCGGCGAGGCCGCCCGCGCGGGCCGGAGCCGGCGGGGGGGCGCGGGCCCGTCGCCGCCTCCCAGACGCACCAAGTCGGCGGCAGTTCCCGTTTACACGAGAACCGCCACAATTATCAGATAAACTGAACTGACCAGAATAGTATGGGCCCTCAGTTCCGAAGGACACATGCGCCTGCCATCTCCAGCCAGGCATGATCTCAGCGAATCACCAACACCGACGACGGCCGATGCGGATGCTTGCTCCCCGCCCGACCGCTTGGGCCGTCTTTTGTCCGCTATTCGCTAGCCTCGAAGGACGGTCTAGACCGCTCGCCGCGGGCACCGCGAATCAACGCCGCCTCCGTCCGCCGCTGTTGCCGTCGTTCAGTCCAACCACATGTCCCGTTCGTTCCGCCGGACAAATGCGCCGAAGTCTCCGGCCCGGCATAATCTCGGCGAATCACCACGGAGCGAATCGCGAATCACCAACACCGACGACGGCCGATGCGGATGCTTGCTCCCCGCCCGACCGCTCGGGCCGTCTTCTGTCCGCCATTCGCTAGCCTCGAAGGACGGTCTAGACCACTCGCCGCTGGCACCGCGAATCAACGCCGCCTCCGTCCTCCGCTGTTGCCGTCGTTCAGTCCAACCACATGTCCCGTTCGTTCCGCCGGACAAATGCGCCGATGTCTCCGGCCCGGCATGATCACAGCGAAGCAACCCGGAGCGAATCGCGAATCACCACCTCCGACACCGGACACTCTCGCATCCGAATTCAGTCCATTCCCTGTCCCGTTCTTCTGTTTACACGCCCCGCCGCCACCGACTCGCCACAGGTTTCGCGATTCACCACCCGTCTCCGTTCTGGATTCGTTTCCGGTTCCCTAACCGACGACATCGAATGTCAACAGTCCCTTGGCCGTGGAGCCACAGGTTGTTCGAACCGCTCCGAACCGTACGAATGCGAACCATTTCTCCCCCGTCAAGGTCGCGGACATGGCGCTGACGAGGCAAGCACCCACGCACGACACTTACCACGGGGCTTCACTTCCGCCTTCAACGCGCCGGAGGTGGACGAGGTTGTGCTTCATCCGATAGGACCAAATCACGTTGACATCCGGAAACTTGACCGCCATCATCAGGGTTGAAGGGAAGCTGAACGCAACCACCAAGCCTGCGGGTTGAACTGGAACGCTTGTTCCGCTAGACCTCTTGGCAACGTCTCCACCAAGGAGTTGGGCATGGCGAACATGTGTACAAGCGACGCGACAAGCCGTCTCGGTCTCACTGCCAACACCCAAGGCGCGCGGGTCGATGCAAGTCGAATTCCAGTTGACATTTGGGATTTGTCGGCCATGTTCCGCCCTCGGAGCAAGTGTCGAACAGCCCCGCCGAACGCGTGGTGTTTGTCTTCTGACGGTTCGGTTCGGGTTGGCTCGTCGTCCCTCCGCCGGAAGGTTGTCCGCCGTGAAAGGGTGGTGATGGATTCGTCTCCTCATCGACTTAACGGGGCATGTGAGGGGATCGAGGGATGAGTTCCGAAATTTTCACTCCTTCGCCGGACCAAAACAGCGGTTCCACCGGGGCCCTCTCGGCAGGGAACCACGATGAATTCCAAGAGCGAAGGAAATGGAGCAGTTGTCGCAAGGGAGACACATCCGTCGCGGAGCCCACGCGGGTCGCGTTTTTTATTCCATCATTCCGTGGAGCCGGGGTAGAGCGGAACACCGTCCTTATCGCTTCGGAAATGGCCCGTCGCGACGTTCATGTGGCCATATTCGCGAAGGAAGACATTATTGGCCCCAACCGGGAATTTCTCCACCCGGACGTGAAAGTGA
Source organism: Hasllibacter sp. (assembly GCA_028281405.1). Lineage (GTDB taxonomy): Bacteria > Pseudomonadota > Alphaproteobacteria > Rhodobacterales > Rhodobacteraceae > JANQKA01. The sequence continues at coordinate 17,379 of JANQKA010000127.1, forward strand.
GCTGGATCTCAGATGGGTCTCTCGGCGGCACTCCCGACGGAGTTGGCAGCGTTATCCGTCGCGCCACCACTTTGCGACGAATGCTCAACGAATGGAAACCGGACGTGGTATTCGCACGCGGCTCGACTTGCCCATGGATAGCCAGCCTCGCGCAATTTGGGATTAGCGGCAGATGGAAAACCGTCATCTCCATCCATAACCCCTTGGTTCCGGAATATAGAGATAATCCCGTATGGCAATACTTGCGAATAATGTCAAGATCGGCACATGCGGTGTTCGGAGTTTCCAAAGACATTGTGAATGATTTGATCAATGTGGTCGGATTGCCACCGTCCAAGTGTTCTACCATATACAATCCCGTGGATTTGGAATGGATCACGAATCAATTAGCCGCGCCCTATCCTCGAAATTTTGTAACAAACAAGCCCTATATTCTGTCAATTGGGCGAATTGACATGAAGCAAAAGGGGTTCCTCGATCTGATCGATGCCTACGCGTTATTGGAACGGGATATATCTGAGGATCTGGTGATTCTCGGTGATGGCGTGGAGAGCGACCTTAATATATTGCGGAGACGCATTGAAAGTCACGGCTTGGATAACCGCGTGCATCTTCCGGGGTATATTCCCAATCCATTCCCAATCCTCGAACGCGCGCGATTGTTCGCCCAGTCGTCACATTTCGAGGGGCACCCAACTGTATTGCTTGAAGCTTTGGCTTGTGGTACGCCCATTGTCGCGACGGACTGTCCTGGGGGGGCGAAGGAAATAATAGAATACGGAAGACTCGGAGAACTGGTTTCTGCCAGGAATCCGCGGTCGCTGGCCGACGGAATTCGAAAATCTCTGTCGGGTCCCCCACGGTGTGAACCCGGAATCATAAGGGCGAAAGAATACAGCGTCGACAAAGTCGCGGACAAGTATTTGGACATCGCTCGAAGCGGCTGATTTCCCATGAAATTAAATTGATCAGATTTGATGTTTGTCACGCGGGTTGCTGATTTCACTCGAATCGGAATGCCTACTGCTGGTCCGACTTAGGTGGTGAGGGCCCATACTTTTCTGGTCAATCGAACTATGCACATTCTTCCCGCTTTGCTCTTTCTTCATGCGCCCACGCGGGCCGGAGCCGGCGGGGCCGCGCTCCCCCGCCGGCTCCGGCCCGCGTGGGCGGCCTCGCCGGGCGGGTCTCCCCGCCATCTTCTTTCGTATAGCCCCTTCCGGAGTTGGCTTCGACGCGGCGATCGCCGCCTCAGGTCTCAGCGCGGTCCCCGCAGTCCCCCTCTTCGGAGCCTATTTCACGGCTTTCCGCTTCTGGGCGGCTCCCGCCGTACCTAATTCGTGGTGCCCTCCACAGCCTTCCTTTTCGAACCAGTGCACGAGGCATTCGCCTGTTATTCGGCGTTCGCCGTCCCTGGCTTCTCGACGGCCTCTTCATCCTTCAGCACCACGGACGCCTCAACCAGCTTCGGATTCGGATCGGCTCCCGCGGTCTGCTTCTTCGCGGAGGCTCCCGAATTCGGCTCGGTGCCCGCCTCTGTATTCTTCGGCTTCGCCGGGGGAGGCGTCGCCTTTGATCTCTTGGCGGCTCTCAATGCCTTCGACTTTGGTTCGCCACCCGCCGTCACCGACTTCCCGTGGTCTTCCTCCACCTTCCGCGGCGTGGAGGCGTCCGCGGATTTCGGATTCGAAGCGGCTCTCGGAGTCTTCCGTTTCCCGGTGCTTTCCGCCACCGTCGGCCAGGGGCCCTCATCAGTGCTCTTCGGCTTCCTGGTGGTCCTTGTTGACGTCGACCCGGGTTCGGGACGAACTGGGCTTGGCTTTTCTGCGCCTTGCCCCGCCTCGGACGTCGGAGAACCGCCCGAACCAAAACATAGGTCAGAACGGTCATGGGATCGGACTGAATTCTAACATTCGCGACCGACCATCGCAGACGGCGGTCCCCATCTAACTTCAACAATCTTTAGAAACCGGGACGACCCATTGAAATCGGAACACTAGCGAATTATGTGAAGATACTCATCCGTGATATTTTCGACGCCAAAATCTTCCGCCCGGGATATCCCAAAATCACTCCGATGCGGTCGCGAAAGAGTCCTTTGAATTGCTTCCGCAAGGGCTGGTGGATCATTGACGGGAACTAATTCTCCAAATCTCCCATTATCAAGAATCTCTTTGGGACCGCCAAGACAATTCGCCGCGACGATCGGTATTCCGCAGGCAAGAGCTTCAACCAAGGTGTTTCCAAACCCCTCGAAATGAGACGCAAGCGCGTATAATTTCGCCCGCGCGAAGATGGAAAATGGATTGGGCGCGTAACCCGCAAGGTGAACTCGGTGGGTCAAGCCGGCTTGTTCGATGCGCCGCCGCAGCAGATTTACATCGTCTTCGGCTCCTTCTCCGAGAATCACCAAATCTTCGGATACCTTTCGACTTATCAGCGCATATGCGTCGATAAGGTCGATAAACCCCTTTTGCTGATTCGCGGTGATGCGTCCCGCTGATAAAATATATGGTGATGATGTTGGAAAATTCTCGGGCATGGGGGCGTCAATTAGCTCATTGATCAAATTCAAGTCAACGGGGTTGTAAATGGTCGAACACTTGGATGGAGGCAACCCAAAAACATTGATCAATTGATATTCTATATCACTGGAAACTCCAAACACCGCATGTGCCCATCGCGAAATGATTCGGAGGTATTCCCATCCCGCATAAAATTTATTTTCGGGAACCAACGGATTATGAATGGATAGAATGGTTTTCCACCTTTCGTTATATCCCAATTGGGCCAATGTGGCTATGGTTGGGCATGTCCCACCGTGAGCGAAAACCGCGTCCGGACACCATTTGTTTAGTTTCCGACGCAGAGAGAGGGCGGAACCGAGAATCTTGCCGACGTCGCCGAGCGTGCCACCGAGGATTCCATCGGCTGCCCAGTGAACCTCCACGTCCGGGTGGAGGAAATCGCGGTTGGGGCCAGAGAGTCCGTTTTTCAGGAACACACCGACTTGAATTCCCCGGCGGGCCATTTCCGAAGCGATCAAGGCAGTGTTTCTTTCGTAACCACCTCCACTGAAAGAGGGCATCCAAAACGCGACCCGCATGTATTTCAAGTCGGCGGAATCGCTCTCACGACCCCTGTTTCCGTTCTCTCGCTCCGGAAGGTCACCCTGTTCCCGCGCCGGGAGGGATTCCGTGGGATCTTTGATTTGCCCCGGATTGGAAGTGAAATTTCCGACTCTCATTCACTTATTCCCGTACGCCACTTGCCATCAATTTTGAATCGAATAAGTCACCACTTTTCTTGGTGAATGGCCCTCCTGCCGTTGGACGACACATCACCACGCGCGTGGCGGTGCGTTGCCGACCCGATCGACGTGATGGGATGGCGCATTCACCTCGCCGCAAGTCCTGTCTGAGACCGGTAATATCGCGAGGCCTGCCGAATTTAGGCTCATGTCTCCGTCCGCGCCATGGGCGGAATTCGGGCCGTACGCCGAACCCGCAACCGATTCGCGAAGCGAATGCCTTGAATAGCGGATCCGAATCCGCGGTATCGGGCGACGCGTTGGATCCGTTCCCGTTGCCGACCGCTTTGGACCGCTTCCCGGAGTCAAAAAAACATTTTTTCATTCTTCCGCGTGCGCAAATGGTGGCGGATATTGCGACATTCGATCGACATCGGGCGTATTCGAAGGCTGCATCGTTCAGGGTCTGTTGACATTCGATTCCGTCGATCCGTGAACCGGCGGTTCGCTCGATCGGAAGCGGATGGAGATTCGCCGAATCGCACGGGGTGATTCGTTGCCCCACCGTCATGGGAGCCCGTAGGATTTGTCGATCATGGGCGCAAGGGCGGTCAATGAAAGGTTCCGTGGATTCTGGCCACGCGACCGCATGCGCGATCGGTCGAAGGCTGCGATTGCGTTGATTCGCGATTCTCTCCGGGGTGTTTCGCGGTCCGACGGCAAGCCACCGGAACGAACTGAAGTCGAAAGACGCGTATCCGCGGAAGGGACATGGAATCGGACTTAACATCGGCATCGGCGAGCGAACCGCGGAGTCGACTCCGATTCGCGGAGACCGCGGAGAGTTGTTCCGACGACCCGCCGATGGTGGGCGGGGAACGTCCCGATTGATCGGGTTGGAGCTCGGCATACGCGATTGGTCATCCTCGATGGCGGTGAATTGCGAGTCGCCCCGCAGCCACTCGTCCTCATAGGCCGGCTTGAACCGGCGCGCAACGGCCGTGGCTGACCGGAGCCGATCCGGCGCCCCGTCCCGCCGCTTCCGAATCTCGGCATTTTCCCATTCAGGCGAATGCCGGTGGGGACGTTCCAAACATGGGAGCCACCCACCTGCGCCTCGCCGGTCAGTCCAAGCGGTGCTCCGCGAGAAGCGACGCGTATGAGGCCCCGTGCATGTCCCGGTCGTGGATATCACCCTGAACGTGGTGACGGGGGAAGCTGAACTTCACCACGCGCAAATCGGGGATGTCGAATCGCCGCAGCGTCCCCGGCGGGGTGCAGAACAGCTCCGCCACCGCTTCCGACGCGAGACCGTCGCGGACGCGACCGAACGCCTCCTCCGTGCCGCAGAACACGTCCACGGTGATCCAGAACGGCCCCGCGTTCTTCGACCTCACCTTCTCCGCGATCTCCCGGACCTCAGGCATGAACGACATTCCGCACCACGAGGTCGAAAGCCTCCATCGGGTCGTCGAGGCGCAGCACGTGGTTCAGGCAAAACGCGTGGACAGGGCCAACCTCGACCTCGGCGGGGGAGAAGGGGAAGGCGAAGGTGGGCTGCTCCTCCTCCCGCGTCAGTGGATGGTGGAGAAGATAGGGATTGAGGATCTTTCCGATCTCCATCGCGGTGGCGGGGTCGCCCGCGGTGGCCAGGCCCATCACGCCGACCTCGACCGGATTCCCCTCGCGGTTCTCCAGCGCCCCCATGGTCGAGTTCATCCCGATCACGCGCAATTCGAGATCGAAGTCCCCATAGCCGATGCCAAGCCGATCCGCGATCTTCGCCCGGCAACCGGCGAGGACGTGGTCGCACCATTCCTGGACGTTGGCGACGTATCGCGCGTCGCGGATCGTCGCCATGACCATCACCTGATGACCGGCGACCCGGGCGCCTTCGAGCTTGACGGTGTAGTCGGAGGACGGCGTCCAATCCGCTCCCTCGACCCGGACGCGCTTCCCGTCGATCGCGGAATACCTCGCTTCCGTCACGTCGAGATGCCCGCCGGGTTCGTACAGGACGAAGGGGTCGGCGTTTTCGTAAAGCATGTGGGCGGAGACCGTGTGGGGCGTGGCTCGGGACTCTTCGGCGAGCGGCGTGACGGTGAAGCCCTCCGCGTCGAAGTCGATTTGCAAAACACCGGATTGGGGATTCGTGGCGCAGAGCGCGCCGCATTCGCCGATCTTGGCGCCGTGCCACGCTCCGCCCGGATGACAGCCGCGGGAAAGAGGAAGCGCGGCGATGATCGCCGTGTCCGTGGCCCGCCCGGCGATGACGATATCGGCCCCGGTCGCGAGCGCGGCGGAAATCTGCTCCGCCCCGGCGAGCGCGACGATGTTCGCGCAGTCGTCGATGATCCGGTCCGAAATCTCCGGGGCCGGGGACAGCGGCGCGATCCGCCCCTTGGCGAGGGCCTTCTTTAGCGCGCCGCGATCCTGATCGGACTTCAGGATGGCGATCCGCGCGGAGAGGCCGCGCTCGCGCAGGGTCTCCTCGGTGATTTCTGCGAGCCAGTCGACCGCCGTTCCCGCGCCGCAGGTGCCGGCGGTTCCAATGACGAGCGGGACGCCGGCCTCGGACCGGGCTTCCACGAGTTCGCCCCACTCGCGCTTTGTCGAGGCGCGGGCGTATTTCGACACGCCTCGGCCGAGGTAGGAGGGACCGCTGTCGGTCGAGCCGCCGTCCACCGCGATGATGTCGGGCCTGTTCGCGATCCCCCGCCGCAGCGCTTCGGGGTCCCAACCGAGGCCGAGCGCACCGGAGGGAATCAATACCCTGACCATCAGGCGTCCGCCGCGCGCGGTTTCCGAAGCGCGCGGCGCAGGAACATCGGCGCGACGAATCCCGCGACCGCGAATATCCACAGCCCCGCGGCGATCGGCGAGGAGAAGAGATAGGTGGGATCGCCGTCGGACAGGACCATGGCGCGCCGCAGGGCGTTCTCCATGTGTGTGCCCAGCAGGATGCCGAGGATGATCGGCACGGTGGGCACGTCGAGTTTCCGCAGGACGTAGCCCAGGGCGCCGAAGCCCACCATGAGCAGAAGGTCGAAGTAACTGCCGGAAAGCGAATAGATTCCGACGAACGACACCATTGTCACGCCGGGCAGCAGCACCGCGGGCGGAACCGAAAGCACCCGGACGAACACCCGCACCATGGGGACGTTCATCGCGAGAAGCACGAAGTTGGCGATCAGGAGCGACGCGATGAGGCCCCAGACGACTTCCGGCCTGTCGGCGAACAGCGTCGGGCCGGGCGTGATGTTGAGGGTCATCAGGAGCGCGAGAAGGACCGCCGTGGTTCCGGACCCGGGCACGCCCAGCGTCAGCATCGGCACCAGCGCGCCGCCCGCCGCGGCGTTGTTGCCCGCCTCGGGCGCGGCCACGCCCTTCGGGGCGCCGGTTCCGAAACCCGACTTTTCCCCGGCGATCGACTTCTCGCTCATGTAGGCTAGGAACGAACCGAGCGACGCTCCCGCGCCGGGCAGGACCCCGGCGGCGAAGCCGACCAGGGAGGACCGGAGCATGGTCCAACCCGAGGCCAGGATGTCCCTCACCGGGACGGTGACCTTTTCGAGTTTGACACCGATGGAGGAATTCCTGCCGTGGCTTTCGATGAAGAAGAACACCTCCGCCACCGCGAACAGGCCGACGATGGCGACGAGGAAGTCGACGCCGTCCACCAGATGGAGGTTGCCGAAGGTGAGGCGCGGCATGCCTGTGGCGTTGTCGATTCCGACCATCGCGATGCCGAGGCCGATGCAGGAGGCCAGGGCGGCCTTCGCCTGATTGTTCGAGGCGAGGCCTCCCAGGGTCGAGAAGGCGAGAAGGTAGAGCGCGAAATATTCGGCCGGGCCGAAAAGATAGGCCACCCGCGCAAGGACGGGGGCGAGGAGCATCAGGCCGATGGTGGCCAGAAAGGCTCCGACGAAGGAGGCGACTCCGGAAATCACCAACGCGTCGCCGGCGCGGCCCCGCTTGGCCATCGGGTAGCCGTCGAGGGTGGTCATCAGGGCGGGTTCGTCGCCGGGAATGTTGAGAAGGATCGAACTGATCCGCCCGCCATACATGGCCCCGTAATAGACCGCGGTCATCAGGACGAGCGCCGAGGTGGCGTCGAGGCCCAGGGAAAAGGTCAGGGGAATGAGGATCGCGACCCCGTTGGAGGGGCCGAGGCCGGGCAGCGAGCCGATGACCGTGCCCAGGAAGCAACCCGCCACGGCGAGCATCAGCGTGGTCGGCGACAGCGCGATGGAGAACCCGAGGGCGAGGTTGGAGAGCAGATCCATCTACATCCATCCCTTGGGAAGCGGCGCGAGGCCGAGTCCGAGCCCGTATCTGAACACCACGAAGAGCGCCGCCGACAGGGCGGCGCCGGCCAGCGCGTTGAAGGCCGGCCGTGGCGTGATCTGGTAGCTCAGGATCGCGGCGGCGACCGCGGTGGGTATCAGGAAGCCGAGGGGCTTGAGTCCATGGGCGTAGGCCACCATCACGGCCACCGCCGCCGCAACCGACAGGAGCGCCCGCGGCCGCGGCCACTCCGGCCCGGCGTCGGGCCGGAGGAACATGACCGCCCCGCAGACCGCCGCCACCGAACCGACGAGGATCGGGAAGGTCTTCGATCCCACCGGGTCCGACATGAAGCTGGTCTGCGTCTGGGCGGCGCCGGCGATGTACGCCAGCGCCGCGATGATCACGACCAGTCCGAAGACGCGGTCGGAGGCCATCACTGGATGACGCCGATTTCTTTGGACAACTCGGTCGTCGAGGCGACGACGCCGTCGACCCAATTCTGGAAGTCGTCGCCGACCTTCGTGAACGGGGCGAGGCCGTTGGCCTCCATGGCGGCTTTCCACTCGGCGGAGTCGGCGACCCTCTGGAGTTTGGCCGCCCACGACCGGAACGCGCGGTTCGAGATGTTTTTGGGAACGTAGAGTCCGCGCCAGTTCACGGCGACGACGTTGGTGCCCTGCTCGACCGCGGTCGGAATGTCCTCGAAGCCGGGAACGCGCTCCTCCGTCAGCACGGCGAGAGCCCTGACATCTCCGGATTTCAGGAAGCCAACGATTTCCGACATGTCGCCGGTCATCGCGGTGGTGAAGCCTCCGACGGTCTGTGTGATCGCGTCGGCTCCTCCGTCCACGCCGATGTATTTGACCGAGCGGATGTCGTCGAACCCGTTGGCCTTCAAAACCTGCAGCACCTTCAGGTGGTCGAATCCCCCGGCGGCGGATCCTCCGGCGAAGGAGATCGAGGACGGGTTGGATTTCACGGCGGCGACGAGGTCGTTGAGCGACCGGTATGGGCTGTCCGCGGCCACCACGATGACGCCGGGGTCGGCGCCGATGGCTCCCACGAATCGCACCTGGTCGGCGGTCATGCCTCCGTAGGCGTTCTGGGCGAGTCGGGTCGCGGTGGCCTGGGAGGCCGCGACGATCAGATCCTCGTCGTCGGAGCGTTCGTTGACGACGTGTCCGAAGGCGAGGCCGCCGCCTCCTCCGGCCATGTTGGTCACTTGAATCGGCTTATCCACGGCGCCGATGTCGTGCATGATCTTGCCGATCTGGCGGCAGGTGAAATCCCAGCCGCCGCCGGGATTGGCGGGCGCGATGCACTCGGCGGCCGTCGCGGAGGACGCGGCTCCGATGCTTAGAACGGCGCCGAAAGCCAGCGCGCGCAGGGTGGTTGACATGTTTTTCTCCCTCGTGTCGTGGCGCGGACTCCGCGTCCGCGCCGTGGGGGTGGAGGGTTGCGCGGTACCGCCGCCGTTGTCCACGACAATTTCATCCGCCGTGAAGTCTGTCGGGAGCGCGAAGTCCCGCCTTTCGGGACTCCGCATTCGGCGCGGTCGCGCGTTTCGGAGCGGCCTTGGAAATCCGGCCTTGACCGGCCCGCGGCCAAGGTTGTCCACGGGCCCCCGCCGAATCGATGTCCGCCGGGCGGTGGTGTGGAGGTTCCGTTGCCGGCGACGCCGGGCCCGACCCCGGGGTGGTTGTTCCACAGTCGGGCCGCGGGCGGCTACGCCGCGATCGACCCCGGAGGGTTGAACACCGCGCGGTCGAACGTATTGGTCCAGGGTCCGCGGCGATTCCCGCTCAGCGTTCGAATCAGTGCCCGCGGGTCGGCGGAGGGTGTTCGCCGTGGGCGGCTCCGCGGGCCGCGACCGGCGCGTCGCCTTGCGGTCGGTTGCGGTTGCGGCCAATCAAATCGCTCCGCCGACGGGCAAGATGAATCCGGCCATCGCGGCGA
>JANQKA010000146.1 GCA_028281405.1 Hasllibacter sp.
TCCAACAGGGGTAAAACATCGCCCCCATCCAGCGAATCCTTCGCCGCTTCGGCCTCCCAAGGGCGTGATCCAAGAATCAATTCCCACAATTTCTTTTCACGCTCCGGATGATCGGACAGGGGAGCGGTGTCGCTTCCGATTCGAATATAGGGAATTCCTTGAAATTTGACCGGAGAGGAGGACGCGGCTGAAATCGTCAACCGCACCAGATCGGCGCCACCGTGCGGGGCCGATTCGAAGAGTGGGAGGGGGGACGGCTCCAATCGGTTGCCGAGCCATGATTCCAACGGCTCATTTCCAACCTTTTGAATTCCCGGTTTGAAGGTGGTGCCGATGAGCGCGTGATCTCCTTTCCGGACGCCCCAAATCACGTGGGCGTGGTCTTGCCCGTTCAGAAGGGCCGCGTTGGAGAGCGCCGAGATCAGTTTGCCTATATTCTCCGGATCGGCAAAGTCATGCTGGAACTCAACGCACGAGGTCTCGGCGGGCAATCCGCGAAGTTCGAGGATGTGTTCAATCAGCCGTTGGTCAATCGTGGAGGCTGTCATATTTCGGGTTCTTTCGGTTTGCCCCAACCAAGGACGGTCGTGGGAGAGGCTTGGGTCGAAGCGGGAATTCTTCCGGCAGGCGGAGAAATGCTTGCGTCACTCAAGCGACCGAGGGAACATTCCGCTGGAACTTGCACCAACACCATCGAAGATAAATCGGCTCCATCGCCAAACCGGCGTATTGCGGAAAGAAGGACGTGTCCCGCGGCACCTCCATCCAACTTCGGCCGCGGGTGGTTCCGGGTAGCGGCGATTGGGCAAGCGTGTAGCTCCAACCCGAGGAGGCGAGTGAGTACCTTTCTGGAGCGAACCATCCCGAGCCACATTCCAGCGGACCCGGGCAACTTTGGCGTTGGCCGTGGATACGGGGAGGAGGCCGCGGACCCCGAAGGATGGTGAATGTTCATGTCGTTCATGTTGATCTCCCGCGGGAGCGAATAATGGCGGGATTCCGCGTTGGCAAGCGCCACTCCATGTTGTCGCGGACGACTTGGGTTTGGATTGCTTTCGATACCGGCCTGTTCACCGCGGAATTCAAGATACCGTGTTCCCATGTGGTCGTCAAATTATGGATTAAGCGAAATCGCGGGATTCCGGCGCGGCGTTCCGACTTTGCGCCCACTGGCGCATGATCGATGGAGCAAATTCCGGTCTGGGATAATCGAATCACCCGGGTCCATCCCGTACGCGGGTTGACGGCGCGTCGGGAGCGTGTTCTCCGCTCCATCATCCGCCAAGCCATGCGGCCATCCGCTGGCTCGGCTTCGGGCGGGGGGCGTGGACGGTGGCCGCCCCGACGACGCTTTCGGGGTGATTCGCTCCGCAATCGGCGGGTCGGCGTCGGTGGATCGTGGAATCCGGGGCGACCGAAACGGTGTCCGCCCCGTCAGGTCATGGGATGGAGGACCACGCGGGTGCGCAGGGGCACGCGGTCGTAGAGATCGACCATGTGCTCGTTGATCAGGCGCGCGCAGCCGTTGGACACGCTTTGGCCGATGGTCTCGGGCTGATTCGTTCCGTGGATTCGCAAAAAGGTGTCGCCGCGGCCGCGCTGGTAAAGGTAGAGCGCGCGGGCGCCGAGCGGATTGCCGGGTCCGCCCGGCATGCCCCCGGCATGCTTGGCGTAGGATCCCGGATCGCGCTTGATCATGCTGTCCGTTGGTCTCCAGCTCGGCCAGACCCTCCGGTCGCCAACGAAGAATTCCCCCGATTCGTAGAGGTCCGGCCGGCCGATCCCCACGGAGTAACGGATCGCCCGATTGCCGGGCAGGGTCAGATGCAGCGCGAACGGGCCGGGATAGACGTGGATCTCGTTCGGCGGCATGTCGTCGTCGATGCCGATTTCGCGCGGGTTGAACTCCTCCGGCAGCCCGGAGGGCTTGATGTGGGCGTCGAACGCCGGCGTCGTCCGGGCAATCGCCGGCGCGGCGAAGGCCGCGAGGGCGGCGTGGGCGCCCGTGGCGATGAAATTTCTGCGTCGCATGGCTCACTCCTCGCGCCATCGTGGCGGGTTGGTCCACCCGATTCAAGACCCTCGCCGCGGTTCGTCAACCCATCCGGGCGCGGCGGGTTCCGGATCGCGGCCCACTGTGGGAGACTGTGGCATGGCGACGAGATTCTTCTCAGACCGCGACCGTCCCGTGCACATGGGACCGTATCCCTTGGAGCGCCTCGAGCGCGGGGACATGCCCGACCTGTCGGTCCTGCCCGCGTTCGCGCCGCTCAGCTTCGCCCGCCCCGGGGATCCCGGGAATCTCGTGAACGCGATGGACGAGCACCAGTCCATGATGGACACGCTGCGGGACGGCCTGGTCAACGGCGCGCGGTCGGAGATCCCACCGGATCCGCGCGCCCGGGCCGAGCATCTCAAGAGCTTCGGCTACTTCTCCGACGCCGAGATGGTGGGAATCGGACCGGTCGCGCCCGCGTCGAGGCTGGCGGCGCCCGCCCGGAACCCGGGCATCGAGCGCCTCCGCGAGAGCTTGATGACGCGCCAGACCAAGACGCTCGCCTCGGGCATCGATGTCATCATGGCCGACCTCAAGGAAAGCATGGAGGCGCCGCCCACGGGGATCGAGAGCCACCACACGGCCATCGTTTTCGTCAACCGCCGCCCGAGGGAACCGCGGGACGGGGAATCGGGAACCGCCTGGCTGAAGGACGCTTCGGCGCACGCGGCGTCGCTCCGCGCCTCGGAGACCGCCGTGGTGATCGCGAATTACATCAGGCTGCTGGGCTGGGACGCGAAGGCCCACACGGCGTCATCCTCGGATGTCGACCCGGGACGTTGCGCGGTCGCCGCGGGCATCGCCTTCGCCGGCGACCCGATCGAACTGCCGTGGCTTGGAACCCGATTCGGGCTGTCGGTCGTCACGACCGAAATGGAACTGGAATTCGACCGCCCGCTCGCCCCGCGGGCGGAGCAGAAATGCCTGGACGGGCTGGCCTGGCGCCTCGGCTGGCGGACGCGCGCCTCCGCGCGGACGTTGGATCCCTACGCCGGGCGCGAGTTTCACGCCGGTCCCCACGCGTTCGAGACCCTGAAACGGGTGGACAGGCCCACCACCCACATCGACGAGGCCAACGTCGCGAGGGTGCCGAAGAGGACGGACATGTTCGCCCGGGCGCAGTTCGGCGACATGGGCAAGAGCCTCCAGGAAGGGGCCAAGGGCGGCCACTACGCCCGGAAAGCCGCCCCGTCCTCGGCGCAGCGGCGGTTGATCGGCGCGCTGGTGCTGCTTCAGGACGGGCCGACCGGAGGCGGGCGGCGCCCGTCCGACCCGGAGGAGAACGCGCTGAACGTCAAGGCGGCGTCCTATTTCCTGGGCGTGGACGCGGTGGGTTTGAGCCGCTGTCCCGAATGGACTTGGTATTCCCACGACGCGGTCGGCGAGCCCATCGATCCGCCGCACGATCAAGCGGCTTCGATGATCGTGGATCAGGGCTTCGAGACGATGGAGGGCGCCTCCGGCGACGACTGGATATCGGTCGCGCAGTCGATGCGCGCCTATCTCAGGTTCTCCCTGCTTGGCGGGGTGATCGGAAAGCAGATGCGCAACCTCGGCTTCAAGGCCAAGGCCCACACCGTGCTCGACGGCGAGGTGCTCCAGCCGCCGCTCCTTCTTCTCTCGGGGCTCGGGGAGGTCAGCCGAATCGGCGAGGTGATCCTGAACCCGTTCCTCGGCCCGCGCCTGAAGTCGGGCGTCGTGACCACCGACATGCCGATGGCGCACGACAAACCGGTGGATTTCGGTCTCCAGAAATTTTGCGGCGGCTGCGACAAATGCGCCCGCGAATGCCCATCGGGCGCGATCACCGCCGGCCCGAAGCTCATGTTCAACGGCTACGAGATCTGGAAATCCGACAGTCAGCGCTGCGCGACCTACCGAATCACGACGGAAGGCGGGGCGATGTGCGGCCGCTGCATGAAAACCTGCCCTTGGAATCTGGAGGGGTTGTTCGCCGAGAAGCCGTTCAGGTGGATGGCGATGAATTTTCCGCGATCCGCGCCGGTTTTGCAAAGGTTGGACGACTGGGCGGGACGTGGCGGTCTCAATCCGGTCAAGAAGTGGTGGTGGGATATCGAACTCCGCGAAGACGGCTCATACCGGCCGGTTCGCGGAGAGGTGAACGCCCGCGATCTGCAACCGGGGCTGAAGCTCGAGTACGAAGAGCAGACGCTCGCCGTTTATCCCGCTCCGCTCGCGCCGCACCCCCATCCCTACCCGTTTCACATGGACCGGGAGAAAGGGATCGAAGCATACCGGGCGATGATTCCCGCGGACGAATACCGCCGCCGCTTGGCGGCGGGCGACACCGACATGATCCACCGCTACGAAGCGGGCGGCGAAAGCCCCGTGCTGCGCGTCGTCGTGTCGAAGGCGGAGAGGATGACCCCCGACGTGACCAAATTCGAATTCTCCGCGCTCGACGGCGGGAAACTTCCGGCGTGGGAGGCGGGCGCGCACCTCGACATCGTGGTCGCGCCGGAATTCCTGCGACAGTACTCCATGTCCGGCGACCCGGCGGATCGGTC
>JANQKA010000168.1 GCA_028281405.1 Hasllibacter sp.
TCCACGATGAGCTGATGCCGCGCCTCCTCCTGGCGCCGCTGCATCCGGCCGAAGCGGATGTGGCTCAGGTTCTTGACCCATTCGAAGTAGGACACCGTCACGCCTCCGGCGTTCGCGTACATGTCGGGGATGATCACCACACCCTTGCCACGCAGGATGTCGTCGGCGCCCGCCGTCACGGGGCCGTTCGCGGCCTCAATGATCAGCTTGGCCTTGATCCGTTCGGCGTTCGAAAGATTGATGACCCCCTCGAGCGCCGCCGGAACGAGGATGTCGCAATCGTGTTCGAGAAGAACCTTGGCGTCCTCCACGAACTCCCCGTGCGGGCATCCCTTGATGGTGCCGTGGCTGCCGATCCACTGCCGGACCCGCTCCACCGGCAGTCCGTCTTCGGAGACCACGCCGCCGTCGCGTTCGGCGATGGCGACCACCTTGCAGCCGTCCTCCTCGGACAGGAATTTGGCCGCGTGGTATCCCACGTTTCCAAGCCCTTGGATGACGACCCTCTTGCCGTCGAGCGTTCCGTCCAGACCCGCGGCCCGCACATCCTCCGGATGCCGGAAGAATTCCCGCAGCGCGAACTGCACGCCGCGTCCCGTGGCCTCGGTTCTTCCCTGAATGCCGCCGGCGTGGATCGGCTTGCCGGTGACGCAAGCTTGGGCGTTGATGTCGGTGGTGTTCATGCGCCGGTACTGATCGGCGACCCACGCCATCTCCCGCTCGCCCGTGCCCATGTCCGGCGCGGGCACGTTCTGGCTGGGGTGGATCAGGTCGCGCTTGGACAACTCATAGGTGAACCGCCGCGTGATCCGCTCCAACTCGTCCACCTCGTATTCCCGCGGATCGATGCAGAGCCCTCCCTTCGAGCCGCCGAACGGCGTCTCCACCAAGGCGCACTTGTAGGTCATCAGCGCGGCCAGCGCCTCCACCTCGTCCTGATTGACGGCGGAGGCGTAACGAATGCCGCCTTTCACTGGCTCCATGTGCTCGGAATGGACCGAGCGGTACCCGACGAAGGTCTGCATCTTTCCCCTGAGTCGCACGCCGAAGCGCACCGTGTAGGTCGCGTTGCAGACCCGGATCTTCTCCTCCATGCCGGGAGGCAGGTCCATCAGCGCCGCGGCGCGGTTGTACATGATGTCGACGCTCTCGCGGAACGTCGGTTCGTTGGACGCGGTGCTCATGGCTTTCCTCCTTCGCCGTGCGGGGGCGTTGTAGCGCGGGCGGCGGCGGAATTGCCACCAACTCGCGATGTTGTGATGATCGTGTGTGCCGCGGTTCTCCGCCGCCGCTCCCGAGACCCGTGGCCCCGGGTCGGAACGCGTCCTTCCGCCAAGTTCCCCCGCGATTGCGCGGCCCCGCGGACACCGCGAAAGCCCTCGTTCGCCGCCAATCCGACACGAAACCGGAGAATCGGGTCCGTGAGGCCTCTCGGACGCCCATCCGGGCGAGGCGGCCCCATGGACGTGACCATTTTCCGGGGATCACGGTCCACCCCGCGCCGCCAACCCCGCCGCGCGTCGGATTCATTCCCAACTACGGACGAAGCCCGCGCCGAGCCCCGCCGTCTCCCTGCCCGCGCTTCACCACCCGGGAGACCCGGTTGGATGGTTCAACCACGACGGTCGATCCTCGTTTTGATCTCCTCGGCCATCGCCCGCCCCGGCGCGGCCGGCGTGACTCCGCCCACGCCCACCCGCCGTCCGAGGCGCCACCACAGTCCCGGCGCCCACACCCTCCCTTGCGCCTCGGCCAACGTCAAAAGAAAGCCGTTCGAAGGCTTGAAGGCGAAGGCGCCGCGTTCCACGTGGCGCACGTCCTCGATCCGCGCCAACACCCGGCCGGAGCTGTCTTCGAGCCTGTCGGCGTGGAGGATGAGCCACAGCCGCGTCGCGGCGTGGAAGCGGTGCGCCAACCAGAGCGAC
>JANQKA010000173.1 GCA_028281405.1 Hasllibacter sp.
TCAACGCGAATAATTGAAGCGCGCCGACCACAATCGTCAGCCGATGTAGTGTTCACATCAAAGTTGCTGGCGCTCTAAGGAACCGTTTCGCGGGCCCGCAACCTTTCGAAATATCGGAAATCCCCTTCCCGGCCAAATTCGTCATGAATGCGTTTGGGGACCGCGTCCCCGGACGAATCACCCCGATTCGTGCGATGATTCGCTTTTTCGGCATGAGTTGTTGCAGTCCCCGGAGAGTCGGCCGTGCATGGGAATTTCCCGTACATGAAGACCGTGTGATTCCCGATGCGGGAAATTCGTCGCGCAAGCGGATTTCCGAATACGGATTGGTGTGGTTCATCCGGCACCGACGATTCGCGCCGCCGCGCTCAATGATTCGGCTATTCTTCGCGGGGGCCGCCCGCCCCTCAGCGCCTCAGGTACACGTAAAGAGCCCCCGCGCCCCCGTGGGACGCGTGGGCCTTCTCGGTATCGAGGATCAGATGCTTCAATGGGGATTGCCGAAGCCAAAACGGCACCTGGCGGCGCAGTATTCCGGCCTCTTCGGTGAGATCGGTCGGTCCTTCCCTTCCCTTCCCCGTCACCACGAGCAGCAGGCGCGCGCCGCGGGCGCGGGCGCCGAGCACGAAATCGATCACGGCTTGGTGGGCTTCCACGGCCGTGAGACCGTGAAGATCGATCCGGTCGTCCGGCGCGAGCTTGCCCCGCGTCATCTTCCGGCGCTTGCCCGCGTCCATCCGCCCGGCGATCCCATCCTCCCGGACTGCCGCCGCCATGGCTCTCCGTCCCGCCGAAGGCGGAGGCATTTCCCCGTCACGGAATTTTTTGGCCGACTTGGATAATTTGACCACCTCGACCTTGGTCGGAACCTTGTGCGCGGGCGCGACTTCCCTCTCGGAAGCCACTTCCTGACCCGATTCCTCCGCCGGCTTCGGCGCGGCCCGGGGCCTGACCGGCACATCCTCCGCCGCCGGCTGATCGGGGCGGGCCGAAGCCGGACGGTTCTCGTATTCCCTGGCCGTGCGCCTGTAGTCGTCCCATTCGGCCTGGTCCTCGGGACTCAGCCCATCCTCCTTTTTCGGAGAAGAATCCCGCCCGGTCCCGGGCGCGGGCGAAACGGGCCCGAAAATTTTCGCGGCGCGCCGGTCTCCGTCCCAGTCGTCCGGGGTTGAGCCTTTGAGCGCCCAAGCCTTGGCTCCCGGATCCGTCCGGGCCGATTCTTGGCGGCTCCGCAACGGCGTCGCGGAGTTTCGCCAAGCGTCCCACGTCCGTCGTTCGTCGGGCTTGAGATCCCTGGACTCCTTCACCATGACGGAATCATCTCCTGGGAGGTGACGTGGAAACCCGCCATGCCCGCGGGCGGCCTCCGGAAGCGGCTTGCCGCCGCGTCCCGGTGGCGAATCCGGTCGCGCCGGAAG
The DNA here is from genome assembly GCA_028281405.1 of Hasllibacter sp. Lineage (GTDB taxonomy): Bacteria > Pseudomonadota > Alphaproteobacteria > Rhodobacterales > Rhodobacteraceae > JANQKA01. The sequence continues at coordinate 1,419 of JANQKA010000173.1, forward strand.
AATCGGTCGGCCGCGTGTCCTCCCCCGCGTTCCGCGCGCCCGTCATTCCGTGGCGACCAATTTCCAGTTCGGGTCGGAACTGCCCATCTTCCGGGCGAAGGTCCACACGTCCTTCTGGCGTTTGATTTCGGTGGGGTTGCCCTCGATGATTTTGTCGTTGGCGTCCTTGACCACGGAGGTGAGTTCGGCCACGAATTGGACGGTCAATTCGCCCAACCGCGTGCTGCCGTCGTATTCCGCCGACTCCAGTTTGACCTCCCGGATGCCCACGAACTGCGCATCCACGGACAGTCCGCGGTCCTCGCGCTCCCCGATCACGTCGACGAACGCGTCGCGGACATCGTCGGACAGCAACGGCACGATGTCGTCAATGTCGCCGTTCTCGAACGCCATCAGAATCATCTCGTAGGCGCCCTTCGCGCCGTCGAGGAATTCGTCGATGGAGAACCCCGCTTCCGCCGAACTCATCCGTGACAGCGCTTTCGCCGAGGTCGATCCCTCGGGGACGTGTCTGTGGATCTCCGCGCTGTTGGAGGAGCCCCTCGTCTTGGGATCCGTGGTCGCGACGGGCGTCACCTCGTCATCGGAAGAGCGCGTCGTCGTCCGCTTCTCGAAGCCGTCCCGGTTTCCAAGAACGTTCGCGAGGCGGACGATCAGGAAGACGGCGATGGCCGCCAGAACCAACAATTGAATCACGGTGGAGCCCATTTTGCCCTCGGAGTGCGTGGGATTGCGTTGACAAGTCCCGCCGCTTATATGTCATCGTTCACGCCGAGTCCACACCGCGGGTTCGTCACAGGAGGCGCCAGTGCGTCGGATCGCCCTTTTCGCCGTGATTCCACTCGCGGAGATCTCGTTGTTCGTTCTGATCGGCGGATCGATCGGCCTGTTTCCCACGCTCGCCGAAGTCGTCCTGACCGCGGTGCTCGGGGCCTCCGTCCTGAGGTCGTGGGCGAGGTCGGGACCGCTGCGCCGGCGCGAACCCTATCCCGAAGGCCCCGACGACTGGGCAAGGGTATCTTCCCGCTGGCTGGTCATGATGACCGCGGGAGCGCTTTTGTTCGCGCCGGGATTCCTCTCCGACGCCTGCGGTTTTTTGCTTGCCTACGTTCCAACGCTCCGCGGATTGGCGGTCAGAGCCGTGATCGAGCGAGGCATCCTCGACGGAGAACCTCCCGTCGGGCCTCCGCGGGACGGCGACGTCATCGACGCGGACTTCGAGGAGGTTCCCGGGACGCGGAATCGGGAATCGCGCCCGTCCGGCTGAATTCGGGGTTGAAGCCCGTGTCGTTTTCCTTTATGGGGCCGCCGGAACAATATCAGGAGGGCTATCAATGGCCAGAAAGAACGGCAACGCAGCCGACAACGACAGCAAGACCGCCGCCGACGCAAAGGCCGGCGGAGCGGCCGACACCAAAGCGGCCGCGTCCAAGGGCAACGGCGCCGACACCGGCGCGCAGTCGGGAGCCGGAGGCGCGGCGGAGGGGGATCAGGCTCAGGCGAAGCCCGCCCGCGTGAAAACGCTGAACCAGTTCATCCGCGACATGTCGTTCGAGAATGTCGCGTCGTCGAAGGAGATCAAGGGCGAAGTGCAGCAGGAGATCCAGATCTCCGTGAGCCTCGACTCCAAGTCCCGCGGCGACGACCGCTACGAGGTGTCCATCAAAATCAACATGGACTCCAAGAACAAGGGCGGGGGAGAGAAGATCTTCGTGCTCGAGATGGAGTACGTCGGCATCTTCGAGTTGGAGAACGTGGCGCAGCAGAATCTCCACCCCGTGTTGATGATCGAGTGCCCGCGCCTGATCTTCCCGTACCTCCGCCGCATCGTGGGCGACGTGACCCGCGACGGTGGCTTCACGCCGCTGAACCTCGACCAATTCGATTTCCTGGAGTTCTACCGCGAGAACATGCGGCGCCGGATCGAGCAGCGTCAGAAGGAGCAGGAAGGCGGAGAAAAGGCGAAGGAGCTCTCGGGCACTTCCTGATTCCCACTTCGCGCCGGGCCCGAGCATTCCGACGATCCGGAACGGGCCCGCGCCATCCCTTCATTGATCCGGGCGGTTGCGGCCGCCCCGATCTCGATTCGGATCCTACGCGGATGTCCGATTTGACGACCTCCGCGAATCGGTCCCCAAACGGAATTCGAACGGCGATTCGGGACGTGTCGGCGCCATCGCGCGGTGATTCGCCTCGACCGCGACCCACCGGCAGGATTGGGCCGGATTCCGTGCTCGAATCTCCGTTCAACAGCGACTTCCGCCGGCGATTCGGTGCGGCACGCCACTCCTTCATGTGATTCGGATCGGCTGCCTCCGTGCCCGCGCATCCCGACACCACCGCGGGCGTCAGGATGGCGGCCTCCGCGAATCGGTCTCCGAATTTGATTCGATCGCTGATTCGAATCGGGTCCGCGCCATGAATTGTGATTCGGCGCGA
>JANQKA010000178.1 GCA_028281405.1 Hasllibacter sp.
TCCATTTTGGGAGGTTGAATCACCTCGAATCGTTCTTGGGAATCCCCCAAATGTACAAAATCGCATCGAACCGCCGGAATCGAATGTCCACAGGCCCTAGGAATATATGTCCACTGGCCCTAGTCCCGGGAGCACCCGAGTGACGGGTTTCACAAGCCGTGCCGCATGTTATGAAGTACGCGCGTTGCTGACGCGTCCACACATAGCGTCCACACTTGAATGACCCACATGATATGGCGGGCAGGTTCGAAATCGAGTCAATTCGAGTCATGATAGGCATCGTAAAGTTGTGCGTGACAATGATTCAGTTTGCGGACGCGAACGACCTTGGATTGAGAACCAAATCGTCATATGCGGATGGGTCGGGGTGCAGCGGCGCGTAGCGGGGGTTGAAGCATACATGCAGGCAGCTCAACGCCAGCCTGGCCTGTTTCGACGAAACCTGGCCTTCCTTGGCGACATCCTCGAGTATTTCGCGGAGTTCCACGTTGATGGAGGCGTTGTAGGCCAAAGACTTCGCCTCCGACGATGCCTGGGAGCCGTTTTCGGACGGATCATTCAATAGGGCGACCGCCTCCTTAGTGACCTCCACGAAGCGAGGTATCGTGCGGTCGGCGTAGGCCTCCCCCTTGCTTTTCAGCAGGAGAGTGAGGCCGATGTTTCCGAGTTTCCTGTCGATGTTTGGGTACTTCGCGGCGAGCATGCAGGCGTCCTCCTCGTGTTCAGTCCGAATGTAGCATTTTGACTTCAATATAAACTAGTCACGGGCAAAAAAAACGGCTGGTACGAAATTTTTGAGGAAAAGTCGTGGAACCCCTTTATTTTAAGGGGAAAATTGCGGGGTGGCGCAGAGGAAAATGTCCAGAATTGGTGCTTGACTCCCGCTTCAGAACCAAATTTTTCGAACTTCGGGCTCTGCAGGACGCGGAATTTGTCTGGCCGGAACCCCGCATGTGATGCTCGATATTCAACCAATTGGTTGAATATCACGGAGCGGGTCGTCACCTCTTCCCACATGGGTGCGATGTCGCGGGAACTGGCGTACGAGACTGGACGCGGGGTCTGGCAAGTTCGTCGGATTCCCCACCGATGTTCGGTCGTCAGCGACAGGCGAAGAGTGCTGATAAGATCCTCGCATCGAAGGGCGCCGGAGCGACTACCCGCCAACTGGCCGGGATGCGGTCCTTTTCCCGCGCGGTTCCTGCGTTCAACGAGACCGACCGTACCTGAACCAGATCGGAAAGTATCGGGCTGAGCAGGGCGACAGTCCGCTCGGAATTGGCCGGATCGCGGATGCGTTTGACTTCGCCGCAACTCGATCGAGGTGTCAATGGCGTTGCGCGACCGTTCCCCGTGAAGGATCTCTTCGTCCTCCGCCAGACAATAAGAAACTGCCCGCCAGCATGCTCTCCGACGGCGGGCGGGCCCCGTCCACCCAGAAGACCAAGTGGGGAAAAATAGAAGCGGGAGGCGCGGTTTCATGTAGTTGCTTCGCCTATGCCGAACCGCAAGAAGTTCCGGGAGTTCGGCGTGAAGTGGAAGGTGAGGCGGTGAGCTCATTAATATCGGGACGAAGAGGTCTGTAGCGTGGGTAATGGGAGACTTCCAAGAAGTCAAAGGCCAGCTTGACCCTTCGAGGAGAAATTCCCTCGGCCTCGGCGATTTCCTCGAAAATCACGCGGAAAGCCGATTCGATAAGGGTGCTGAATGCCAAGGTCACCGCTACGGAAGACACGGGTTCGGGGAACTCGGACACCCCACTTCCGGATGGTTCATTCAGAAGAGCAACGGCCTCCTTGCTCATGGCCACAAGATAACCCATCCTGCGTTTGGAACGCATCTCGTTCTTGCTCTTGAGCAAGAGAGTGAGCCCGATGTGCTCGAGGGTTTTGTCGATGTTTGGATACCTTGCGGCAATCTTTGCGTTGTCCTCTTTGACACGGCTAGTCTGAGCATGCGGCGAATCGTGTCAACAGTTGTTCTACATTTTCGTCGATATGAAGCTGCAAAATTTGCCAATTACCGGGTGAATGCCTTTATTTCAAAGGGAAATCATGCCGGAGTCGCGCGAAGTGGAGGGGCTAAATTTAGGTTATCGCCGGCATTAAGCCACAATTATTCGAAATTCAGGCTCCGCCGACCGAGGAAATCGCCTGGACGGACTCCGAGTGTGATGTGGGACGTTCAACGCACTGGTCGAATATCACGGAGCGGCGCGCCTCCCCGTCGCGGACACGGGCGCGCGAGACTGGACGCGGGGTCGGGCATTCGCTACGGATTCCCCGCGGATGCTTGGTAGCCCACGTCAGACAAGGATGGCGATACCATTCCAGATGTGAAAGAGACCTGTGCGACGAGCGGCCAACCCGACGGTACGCGGTTCTTTTTCCGCTCGGCGCCCGAGTTCAACAAGATCGGTCGTGTTTGAACCAGATCGGGAAGCACCGGGATGAACCGGGCAATGATCCACGCATTTTTGGTCAGATCGCGGGCGACGGCTTCAGGCGACGTGATCGCGGAAATTGTTCTCGGCGATGGTTCCCGCGACCTCTCAGGTGTTGCTCGTCGGGTTGAGAGAACGGGCGACGCGCACGACCAACATGGAGCGCTGAAGCAGGATCATCCCATCGGGTCCGCATCCCGAATCGCTCGGTGACCCCGAAGCGGTGGGTCAGCAACCCGCTCATAGAAATTCGCGTCGCGCCCGTGCCGAAGATTGTCATTTCCGCTGGCGGAGCGGTCAGTCGAAGGCGTCGATGTCGAGTCGAGGGTACAGTTGCCCGCCGTGTCGATGGCGTCGAGACCGACAGGCGAAATCTTCTTGGCCAGCCAAGAATCAAGAATCATGAAACGCTTGGTCGAACGGGCGAAAACGGTTTCGGGCCCGTGAAATCACTGAGGCCGACAGAGAGGCTTCCGCGGATTCGGCCCGGAGATCGAGCTCGGTCATCCCACCCGCGGCCCTATCTTTGGCCACGCAAACACCCAGGTCAGCGGTTTCGCGGATGAATTCGAAATTGAACGTACCCGAACCGCGTCACTTCGCGGGGCCGGATGAGGCGGTGGTTCGAGAAACGGACGCGATGGATCTCGGATTGAGAATCAAGTCGTCATACGCGGACGGGTCGGGGTGAAGTATCGCGTAACGGGGGTTGTAGCACACATGCAGGCAGCTCAACGCCAGCCTGGCCTATTCCCGCAATATCTGGCCTTCCTTGGCGACCTCCTCGAGTATTCCGCGGAGTTCCTCGTTGATGGAGGCGTTGTACGCCAATGATATCGCCTCCGACTAGGCATTCGCACTGTTTTTGGACGGATTCTCCAAAATGGCGACCGCCTCCTTGGTGACTTCCACGAAGTGAGGTATCGTGCGTTCGGCGAAGGGATCTCCCTTGCTTCTCCGCAGGAGAGTGCGGCCGATGTTTTTGAGCTTGCTGTCGATGTCCGGATATTTCGCGGCGATCATGATGGTGTCCTCCTTGTTTTGATCGGTTTGGTGTATCCTGAAAGCCATGTATTCGCGTTTGTGGAAAACAGTATGTCAACAATTTGCTGGAGACAACCACTAAGCGCGCGTGTTCGGGGAGCGGCATCAAGGAACGGGTCGAAGCCCGTGGGCATAAACAAGGCGTTCCAACGCTTCGGCGCGGGGTTTGGGCCGCGGTTCCGCCGGGCCGGAACTTTCCGCGCGAGGAAGATTCATCGTCCGGTTGAATGCCCACGTCAACGTCGAAATTTAAGGCGATTTACCGTCGGTGCCTCGTTGCCCGAGGGCTCGCATCAAGGCGTTCATCACTTCGGGTCGCATTATCCCGAACCACAGACTTCGCCAGGTGACGGGGTAATTCCCGCATGTTGGGCTCGGAATTCAACGCTCTGGCAACGCCATGGAGTGTCATCCCTCCCCACGCCCGTGATTTGGGCGGAGAGGGAAGATGGTGGAGATGGGAATGGCACACATCGCACCCCACTCCGGAAGCCAGTGAACCGCGCGGACGTGGTCGGCGCGACGGGACGGTATGGCGCGGGATGTCTTGCAAGCATGGCGGGCCCGCCCCGAATTCCAGGAGGCGTCCGTCATGCGATGAGCGCGAAAACGATCCCCGCGGTGAAGGACGCCAGGGCGACGAGCAGCCATCCCGCCGGAAAGCGGTCCTTTTCCCTTGGGGTTGCCGCGTTCAACGAGACCAGACGCGTCTGAATCAGATCGGGAAGCACCGGGCCGAACCGGGCGATGATCCGCGCGGTCTTGGCCAGATCGCGGGCGAAGGCTTCGGGGCCGACGTGATCGCGGATGTAGTCCTCGACGATGGGCCCCGCGACCTCCCAGAAGTTGCTCTCCGGGTTGAGCGAGCGGGCGAC
>JANQKA010000234.1 GCA_028281405.1 Hasllibacter sp.
CCGCGTGGGAAGCGAACCGGATGTTTTCGACGCCGACCAACTGATCGCGGCCCTCGTGGCCGCCATGGGTCATCGTGTCCCTGTCCTGAACGTGGGTGATCCGCGCGGCCCCCGTCCCCGTCTGCCAGATTATATAGTCTTCCCGGGCCGCCATGAAATAAGCGGTGTCGGTTCCGGCGCCGCCGAATATCATGTCGTCGCCCAGGCCGCCTTGGATATGATCATCCATGGCGAGACCGAAGATCCAGTCATTCCCGGCGCCGCCGTCGATTCTCGTCTCCGAGGAGATTTCCGTCGCCGCGGATCCGTTCGCCTGATCATCTCCCACGATGATTTCCGCGCCGGCCCCCTTGTTCTTTCTGGCGATGCGATCGGTGACGTGATCGGTGACCACCTCCAAGGCGGTTTCGTCATAACGGGGACTCCCGATGATGTGCCGCAGGGAATCCGTCGCGGACGAATCGGTGTCATCCAAACGGGTCGTCGTCCTCTTCCACTCGAAGAAACTCAGCTGCTCGACATTGACCAGGGAAACCACGTCTTCGTCCACCGGGGAATCGGCGGTGTCCTCCACGGTCAGCGTCACCACGCCATTCGCCAACGAGGCGGAGATGCCGTATCCGGACAACCCTCCCCTGAACACGGCGGTGTCGTGGCCCGCGCCCCCGTCGATCATGTCGTTGCCGGCGCCGCCGCCGATGATGTCGCCCCCCTCGCCGCCGCCGATGTTGTCGTCCCCCGCGCCGCCGTCGATGATGTCGTTGCCCATTCCGCCCATGAGGGTGGCGTCGTTCCCGCCTGTTCCGATGACCGTCTTCCCCAATTCCGCCAGATCCCACTCCCCGTCCTTGAACCTCAGGCGCTCGATGCCGCTCAGGGTGTCTTCGCCCTCGCCTCCTCCGCCCACCAAGACGCCGTCCCGCACCACATTGTCCGCCAAGTTCCCCCTGACGGCGACCGTGTCCCTCACGGTCAATCGGGTGACGGCTTGCCCGCTTTCCATCATCAACACTTCCCTGATCTCGTACTCGTCGAGGTCGCCCGCGTAAACGGCGACATCCCCCGTCCCCGCGCCGCCGTCGATCGTGTCGTCTCCGGGTCCGCCTTCGATCACCTGATCGCCCGCCATCCCCGTCAGGGTGTTGTCCTCGGCGTCGCCGGTGATCTTGACGACCACTGGAGCCGGACTCAGGGAGGCGACCGGAACATCCACGCCCGCGAATCTCAGGATTTCGATGTTCCGCAACTCGTCGCGGCCTTCGTCGCCGTTCGCGCGGTTGTTGTCCTCGACAACATGGATGGTTTCCATTGCCGCGGCGCCGGCGCTTCCGGTCACCAAGAGTTCGCTCGTAATCGTGTATTCCGTTCGCGCAGCCGCGAACACGGCCGTGTCCCGCCCCCCTCCGCCATCGATCCTGTCGTTTCCGCCAAAGCCTTCGATAACGTCCGCGCCGTCCCCGCCCGTCACGACGTCGTCGCCGTCTCCGGGGCCGCCGATGTAACGGACGTATTCGCCCATGTTGGCGTCGGTGATGTCATGATCCCCGGCTATGTCCACGACGAAGCCCGAAGACGCGTGACTCAACCGGGTGACGGTCTCTCCCACCCCGGTCGGCTTGGTGACCGAGAGACCCCGCAGGTCCCCGATGTCGGCCAAAAGGACGCGGTCGCCCGCCGCCTGGTCGAAATTCCTTATGGTGGTCGTGCTCGCCGCGGTGCTGTCCGCGGCGGTCAGGAATTGGAACGTGTCCGCGCCGGAGCCGCCCGTGAACGTGAAGCCGCCGCCTTCCCCGTAAAAGATGCTCCTCCCCGAGCCCTGCGCCGTCGCGAAAGTGGGGTTGCCCGTGAATATGTGGATGTTGGCCGTCTCGACGGTATCCGTTCCGCTCTCGCCGCCGAACCGGATGGTTTCGATATTGGCGAGGGCGTCCGTTCCCTCGTCGGTCCCGTCTCGCGCGTCCGCGTCGGTCAGCGTCAACCGCATGTCCGCGTCCCGCGTGAACGCGAAATCGGCGATATCTCCTTCATATACCACCGTGTCGATTCCACCACGTCCATCGATGATCTGGTCGCCCACCCCAAGACCCTTCCGTTGATCCGTGTCGCCAATGGTGTCGCCCTCCTCCGTTCCCGTCAGATGGGTGAATGGCAACCCGGCGAGATTGACCCGTTGGTCGTTCACCGAGTTGCCGGTCCGCTGAAGCGTCGCGTCGGCGAATTGCAGGTACTCGATGTCCTTCAAAGTGTCCCTGCCCTCGTCCGTCCCGCCCGTCGCGCCGTCGTCAGCGATATCCTCGACCGAGTGGGACTCGGTGCGGGGGCTGGTCACGGCGGGTGTTCCCGGGATCGTGAATCCGGGGAACAAAGTTTGATCGGGAACAGCGGGAAGATCGACCCCCCAAATCAAATTTTTCGTGATCCGGTACTCGGACATGTTATCGTCATACACCGCGGTGTCTCCCGCCAGGTACACCTCCACTTCGATCCGGTTGCCTTCCGCGTCCCTATCCAAGGTGCCGTCGACTCTTCTTGCGTACCTCGTCACCAAGATGGCGGCGGGCCGACCTTCGAGCCAGTCTTCCCCGCCGTTGAGAAAATCATCGCCCTCCCCGCCCTTGAGGGAGTCGTCCCCGCCACCGCCCAATATGTCCTGTGCCCCGGCCCCACCCTCGAGCGTGTTGTCATATCCGTCTCCGTGGACCCCCGATATGATGGAAAACTCCGACGTTCGAACTCCCTGCTCGTCGGCGAAGTCGAGAAGTTCGATGCTCCTCAGGACGGCTCCTTCTCCACTCGACAGATCCTTGTTCGTCACGATCAGGACCGACCGGAACGTGCCGTCGGCCTGAATGTCGTTTCGCCTCTCGATTTCATAGTCGCTCCGGTCGCCGCCGAACACCACCGTGTCCTCTCCCCCCCGGCCATAAATCTCGTCTCCGCCCCCGCCTCCGCGGATCTCCTGGTCGCCCGCGTCGCCGAATATTTTGTTGCCCAGGCGATCTCCGGTGATTTTCACGAGCGGGGCCGTGATCCCGGACACCGGGACGTCCATGTTGTCGCCGAAGTCCAATTCCTCGACGTTCCGCAACAAATCCCTGCCGTCGGGACTGTCGGTTCTCATGTCCTCCACCACCAGCCACTCAACACCGCCGTCGCTCTCCGGCATTCCATTGACGGTTTCGACCTCGAATATTATTTCCCTCGTGAACGTGTAGTCGGCCTGGGTTCCCGCGTAGACGGCGGTGTCGGAATCATCCCCCCCGTCGATGCGGTCGTCGCCGCCACCTCCCGTGATGGTGTCGTCGCCTCCATTTCCCCTGATTGCATCGTTCCCGTCCCCTCCCGACAAGGTATCACCCGTGTTGTCCCCTTCGAGGGGGGGCGCGACGTCGAGGGTCATGGTGTAATCCACGGACTCGCCGGCCTCGTCGGTGGCGGTGAACACGATTACCAATTCGGTGGCGTTTGAACTTGGCGTGATCGAGTAGTTCAACCCATCCCGCGCAACCGTGATCAACGAAACACCGGACTCCCCCCCGTTGGTGAAGGTCAACCGATCGCCGGTATCCAAATTGTCGTCGGCGAACGTGGGTGCGAGGGAGATCGCGAACGGCACACCCCGCGTAACCGATTCGACAGGCATACCGGTGCTTTCCAATACGGGAGCTTTTCCAGTCAATCGCGGAGCCACGTTTGGCTCGATGAAGAACGAGTGCTCCTCGACGTCGCCACGCGCCTCGGCGGCAAGGGTGATTTTTTCCCGTTCGGTCGACGTGAACGATCCCGAAATCATGTTCGTGTTTGAATCGAACGTCAGACCGGTTCCGCTCAAACCATACACCGTGTAGGTCGGGGTCAGGTCCGCGTCGTTTGAAAACGAAGCGGCCACGTCGATGCCGCCCGCGAGGGCCATTCCAGACACGACGGTCATGTTTTCCGGAGCGGAGGCCGTCACTTTGATCGGGTCGGAATGGATCGTGAAGGTCGGAAGCACGTCCCTCCCGGCCGTCGTGGTCGCGGTTGGATCGAGCGCGTCCCCGGTTCCGTCGTTCGCCCGGACAACGATTTCCACGACGGACTCGGTCGGCGTGCCCGTGATCAGCCCCGTGTCCGGATCGAATTCGAGTCCGACGCTGGAAAGCGGCCGCCACATGGCGCCGTCACGGGGACCATCATGAACATTCGTTCTTCCCACACTCAATTCGAATGTCAGGGGATCGTTGTCGGAATCGTGGAACGCGCTCCGGATGTCGATCTCGACGGGCTTCCCCGAAGCGGCGACCGCCGAATCGATAACCTGCGTCGCTCGCTCGCCCGCGCCCGGAGCCCTGACCGTAATGGCGAGGGTCTGCGAGACCATTCCGTGATCATTGTTCGCCGTGATGGTGATGTTCAGCGTCCCGGAACTAGCTCCGGTTCCCGAGAACACGCCCTCGGGGCTGAGTGTCCAACCGACGGATCCAATCGCGGTTCCGCCGTCGAACGTCAAGCCGCCGCCGGTCGGATCGGAGAAAAAATCCGCCAAGCTGAAGGGAATGATTGGGGTCCCCGAAGC
>JANQKA010000235.1 GCA_028281405.1 Hasllibacter sp.
CATTCCGGGCAGCTGCTCGCCGACCTTCTCACCTCCCAGGGTTGGGATTTTCGACGTCCGCCGCACGGGAACATCCACTTTCTGAATGAATACCGCGACGGCCGCAGGCTGGTGGGGGAGTTGTCGGCAATCGACGGCGAGGATATCCTCCGTGACCCTACGGGAATCTTGATCGTCGACCCCGGCGACAAAACTCCTTTGGCCGTGATTGAGGCGGAATCTTCCAAGCAAGCCATCGGGCGCGCCATTTTCAAAGCCCGGGAATACGCGGCGACCCTGCATGGGAAGGGCTTCCGGCCTCTCGCGGTCGGCCTCGCGGGAACCAAATCCGACGAGTTCGAGTTGCGCGTCTCAAAATGGCACGATGACGCGGCCGATTGGATGGATGTGACCTACGGGGGAATTCCGATTGGTTGGATCCCCAACGAGAAGGACATAAGAATGGTATCGGCCATGGGCGGGCCAGTTGAAATCAAGCCGACGACTCCGCCCGCCGAAGCGATGGCCGGGAAGGCCGATGAAATTAATCGCCTCCTCCGCGAAGCCGGCGTAAAGGACAGGGACCGTCCGCCACACGCCGCGGCATTCATGGTGGCTCTATGGCATTCGCGGGGAGATTTGCGACGAAGCCAGAATCATGTGCTCCGCGAAGTGAACAAATCTTGCGCCGCGGCATTCACGAAGTTTGGAAGACTCGACCTTTCCGATCGGATTTTCGTTGACGAAGGCAATATCGAGTTGCGCGAGGCGGCTCCAAGAGTTCTCACCATCTCGGAAAGACTGAATATCGCGGTATTGACGCGGGAGCACGATTATCTAGGTGAGTTGTTCGAGACATTCATCCGGCATATCGGCGGCGGCACGATTGGGAGGCATTTCACACCGCGCCACATCGCGCGATTCATGGTCGACGCGTGCCGGGCGGGGTGGGAAGACACAGTGGCGGATTTCACGTGTGGAACGGGTGGATTTTTCGTCTCCTATAAGGATAGTTTGTCCGAATCGAAAAATATGGACCGCGGGGAAATCGCAAACATTATGCAAAATAACATCCTGGGCTTCGAAGTTGATCCGATCACTTCCGCACTCTGCGTCACCAACATGATCTTACGGGGAGTGGGATCATTGAACATCAAACATGCGGACTCGCTCGCTCCCTCGCCGGATTTCCCAAGGAGTCAAGTCGATGTGGTGTTGATGAACCCACCCCTTACTCCAAAGAAAAAGGATCCGCAGATTCAGGAGTATCTGGAACGGGGATTGCAGTCGCTTCGCAGGGGCGGTCAGGCGGCGATGATCGTTCCGACGAATTTTTTATCCAAGGGAGGGGACGCCTCCAAATGGCGCAAGCGCATGCTGAACGAATACTCCCTGGCCGCCGTATGCCAACTGCCGGACGAAATCTTTCAACCATTCGCATCAACTTCGGCATCGGCGATTATTTTGGAAAATCGCTCACACGACGCTAAGCGGATAACGGTTTTCGTGCGTCTCAGGGACGATGGTTTCATAATGCGGAATGGCATTCGCACCGCGCATCCATCCGCTCCCAATCGAATTCCGGATGCCATCGCGGCCATGAGGGCTAAATCGAATTTTCCCGGATTTTCCGTCGCCGCGGGTGTTACAAACCGGGACGACTGGTCGGCAGGAGCGCACATTCCCCCGGTGATCGCTGACGAGAATGAGTTGAAGGCAGAAGTCGATGTCATTCTTAGAAAGATGACCTTGATCAACACCAGATACTCGGTTGAAGTGTTGCGTCAGCGCAATGCGATCGAAAACGGTGAATTGAAAGTGGGCGAATGCCGCGATCTTCTGTCCCCGATAAATTCCCAAAAGGTGGAAAAGGCGCCGGGGTCCGCCGCGACCATCGGCGACATGTTCGATATCCATTATGGAACACGCGTACGCGGTTCCACAGAGGCGGTTGGACCGGGAAAGACCATGGTGGTATCATCGGCATCCTGTCACGATGGAACTTGCGAATGGTTGAACTTTCCCGAAGCACTTTCCCCCGAATTCATAACGCTCTCCCGGTTCGGGGCTATTGGCGAGGCCATGGTTCAGATCGATCCGTGCGTTGTCACACGCGATTGTCTGGTGCTTCACCCAAAGGATGAGGACACCTCGGATTTGACTACCTTGGTCTTGGCCGCGGCGGCGTTGCATACACAAAAATGGCGTTTCAAGTGTTACCGAAGACCCACGCCGGACAGGATTTCCAATATTCCAATTCCACGGTCGGCGAATCTGGAAAAATGGACCGATGATAGAGTGGATATCGCGATTGATGCGATCAGCTTGGCCTTGCGGATGTACGACGAAAACTCTTACAAAAACGATAGCGGTCTCCCGCTGATGATGCATGGCGTCGACCCGAGAGATGCACTGCGTGCGTTCATGGAAACCAACCCGGAAGCGCTGAGGATCGAAGAATCCAGAATGCACGAGCATAGGAGCGAAGATGAAATAGACGCCGAAATGGCATACATCGAGCGGGACAAGCCCGGCGGTGTGCCACTCAACGAAATATGAATGCAACGCGAGGTTGAACATGCCCTACCAAATCATAATTTCCAAAACCGCGGAGGCATCTTTGAATCGGATACCCGTGTATCAGCGGGAGAAATTGCGGAAGAAACTTCTAACGCTGAAATCCATGCCGTGGCCAAACAGCGTCAAGAAGCTTTCGGGAAGCTCCGGCGTGTGGCGAATCAGATCGGGAAATTACCGTGCGCTATTCTTGTCCCCCGATCGGAATCATGAAATCCATGATACAAAATAGACCATCGATCGAAAAATTATCGCTAACTCCAATTTTATCCATGAGTCTTGATTCTTCATGCTTTCGCATGGAGTGACCATTCCGAAGCGTCGAGATTCGAAATGACGCCATCGGTCGCGAATTTCAGCATACTTCTCGGCGTGTCGCAGCACTGTAGATGGCGGCCACCTACGCACCGCGCCGATAATGGCCGCCACGAAATGAATGTCAATGATTTCAAGTCCTCAGGAACAGAGGTGGAATTGCAAATTATTCGAATGTTTTATTTCGCTCCATCGCGTTGTCATCCGTGAACGCGGCGAATTGAATGCAATGACTGTCGTATCAGAATTTCCAGTTCGCTGATTGATTCTCCGCGCTGCCAAGCGCACGGCCCAAGCCGCATCCGGGTCGCGACCGCGATTGTCAATTCGTCAGACATCCTCCGGGGACTCCTGCGACTCAAATCAGCCCATTCAAAATCCAGGATCGTCTACCAACGGCTCTGGTTCATCAGGAAAAAGAATGTCGGAGAAACTGTCAAACGTCAAATTGAATCTGTGATTAGATTTCCAATCATCCTTGATCGCATCCGCCTCGGGGACATCCAGGATACCTTGCCGAATCATCCGCGCCATCAAGTCGGCTGTCCCGACGATCAAAATCCGCTCATCGATGCGGCGCGCCTCCTTCGCGCCGATTTTGTCATCCAAGGCGATTCCAACCCCAATGGAAATGGCGGTCGATATCACGGATTTTTCTCCTGGACCGAGGTTGTTTCTCGCGCTCAATTCACGCAAAATTCTTTGATCCTCCTCCGCGCGGCACATCCCACATAATCCATCGGAGACCGCGGCCTTGAGCTGTTCGTTTGTTTCTCCGTCCCCGCGCGAATTTCTTCTAAAACGACTTCCGTCACAAGAAACCGAGCGGACATGCGACCGAGCAAATCCATACGGTCGATTCGAAGGAAATTGATCAATACGGACGAGTCAGCCACGAAAGCCATGTTCGGCGTCTGGAATACATCTTCGAAAGAATTCGCGGCTCGCCGCATTTTATCCTCACCGGGCGGTCGCCGAACGATTCCCGTCCTCCCGCCATGATCGGGAAATCGCGGCTTTCCATGGAAGAGTCCACAGGGGTGGCGGATTTTACCGTGGATAACCGGATTATGTCACCAGTCCCGCGGAACAACCGCCAAATCAACCAATTCGCTCCCGGCGACGCCTATGAATTCGCCGATTTCGAACAGGCGCCCGCGTGAGATCTCCTGACGCCGGTGCGCCTCCATTCCGAGGTGCGCGACGTGGCCCCGTAGTTCGCGTGATCCATTGGCACCCACGACCGGAGCCCCATACCCTTCGAACATGCCAAGCATCCGAAGATATTCCTCCCCACCAGCCTCGTGCCGGGGTGACAACAACCTGTCGGCTGCCGTCTGGTTGACGCATCCAATACTTTTCATTCGGTGAACCACCTTTGGATAACCCGCTCCGAAGCGATGGGCAATCAGCGCGACATCCGGGAAATTGATGATCCGGGCGCATGTCCCCGTTCTTCGCGATTCCAACGAGTCTTCCAAGGTCGCCCGATCGAGCGCCTCGGAACCTCCTTTTCCGAGCAGACGCATTTCCGTCCGGAGACCATCCTCGGGAAGAAGGAATTCGGCGGCGAACGCGTTCGCGCACGAATCGATGAGTTCATTCATGCCATCGTCCCCGCCGTGATTGACGGAGCACTCCATAAGTTGACGCCCGTAAACCCGCGCCAAGTGGAAACGCTGATTCACGGGCGAATCACCCGCGTTCGCCAGCACCGCCACACCGATATTCGGGTGATGTACGACAAGGCATGGAATGGAACGCGGCAGATCAAGGGTCGCGGACCGTATTCCCAGTTTGACCAGCAACTCCGTCAAATTCGCCACCGGCACGTTGCCCAGTCCCAGTCGCTCCCGCTCTCGTTCCGCCATCTGTTTACCCCTCGCGCTGGCCTCCTCGGCCGAATTCGGCGCGGGCCCTCTATAAATCGGACACCGAAGCCGTTCCGACCGACCCAGGACATCTTCCAGAAATGCGGCTTCGCGGCATACCCGCAGGCATCTTGCCACCCCGATCCGGATTTCCCGCGTCGCGTCGGGACACGAGACGATCTCACCAAGGGCGAGAGCGACATCATCCTCGATGTTCCACTCATCCAGACTGAACCAGCCAAACGGGCGGCAATACAGATTGGAGAGCGTCGTCAGTTCATGAAACGACGCCTCGCGCCCTCCTTCCTCGATCCGCGAGACCGCGGTGGCGGGCAAACCGGCCGCTTCTCCCGCCTCGTTCTTGGTGATGGACAATTGTTCCCGCGCGACGGCCAATCGACGACCTTGTTCGATGAGATTCATGACGTTCCAACTTCCCGTGTTCGCTCCGTCTCATTCGTAAGATAGTTTCGGCGATCCGGAGATTCAACCTTTCACGCCACCCCATCGAGCGCGGTCCATCCGCCCGGCCCGTGTCGAGTGTCTGGGCGTGGTTCGGGAATCGGTCGGCGGTGTTTGCATTCGTGAGCCCTCGTCATGTGGATTTATATCAATCGTCCTCCGGCTCCGGCGCTTCATCGCACGCGGGCCAAGGTGGCGCCTCGCGATCCACCCGGCGCGTTTGATCGCGAAGGCATGCAAACGGACAGGAAAAATCGAAGGCGGACCAAAGTCCAACGGCATTTTCAGTGGATAAAATTCGAACGGCCACGCCTGGATTCCGTGCCAGGCATTTACATCGATCAATTCGCGATCCCCCTTTTCCGCGGACGGAGAAAAGCCTATGCCACGACTCCGAGCTTGGTGCGCAGTGCGTCGAATTCCCCTTCCCCTCCCTCGGCCACCCGGCTGCGGAACAACGTCGCTTGGCTGGCGTGGATCGGCGCCCCTTTCAAAATCTTCAGGTGGTTGGCCTTCAGCGTC
>JANQKA010000276.1 GCA_028281405.1 Hasllibacter sp.
TGGCGGGCGTCAGTCCCATGCGTCCTCGAAGGGATCAATCGGCGCTTCGGCTTCCCGCCAACCCACCATCTCCCACGTCCGCTTCATGTGATCCGGCAGCGGCGCGGTCAGGGTGAGGCTCTCGCCGGTGACGGGATGGGCCAGAGTGAGCGAGCGCGCGTGAAGGTGAAGCCGTCGGTCGACCGCGTCGCCGAGACCGGATCCCCAGCCGTCGCCGGGGTTTTCCTGCCCCGATCCACCGTATTTTCCGTCTCCGATGATCGGATTGCCGATCCCGGCCATGTGGGCGCGCAGCTGGTGGGTGCGCCCCGTCACAGGGGCCAGCGCGATCCAGGCGGCCCGGGTGCCGAGGGCGGACAGCGTGGCGTAACGCGTGGCCGCGCGTTTGGCTCCGGGCGTTGCGTCCACCTTGTCCGGATGCACGCAGGCCATCTTCTCCGCTCCGCCGCCGCGCCCCGTCTCCTTGACCAATCCATAGCGGATCGTTCCCATGTTGGGCGAAGGCGTCCCGGCGACGGCCGCCCAGTAGATCTTGCGCGTCCTTCCTTCGCGGAAGGCCCGCGCCAGCCCGGCCGCCGCGGCCCGGGTCCGCGCGAGCAGAAGAACCCCCGAGGTGTCCTTGTCGAGGCGGTGCGCGAGACGGGGATTCTCGTCGAGGCCGAAGCGGAGCGCCGACGAGAGGCCGTCCACGTGTCGGACCTGTCCCGACCCGCCCTGCGACGGCAGTCCCGGCGGCTTGTTGATCGCGATCATGTGCCCGTCGCGGTGCAGCACCGCCTCCCGCATCATCCGCGCGTCGTCCTCCGTGAGTCGCCGTTCCGCGACCGGAGCCGGCGTCTCCGAATTGGACATCGGAGGCACGCGGATCAATTGGCCGGCCTCCACCCGCGCCGCGGGCCTGACCCTGCCGCCGTCGATCCGGATTTCTCCCTTTCGGCACATTTTCTCGACGCGGCCCTGCGGGATGCGGGGAAACCTCCGCCGGAGCCATCGGTCGAGTCGCTGGCCGGCCTCCCCCTCCGCGACGGCGAGGGTCCGCGCGCCGCTCATGGGACGATCAATTTGGCCGCCTGGAGGCCCATGAGCATGCCGCTCAGGGAACCGAAGACGGTGATGGCGAGGTAGGCGACGGCCCAGCCCGGATCGCCGCGGTCGTACAACGTCAAGACGTCCATGCAGAACCCGGAGAACGTCGTGAAACCGCCGAGGACACCGGTGGTGATGAAGGGCGTCAGGTGGGCGACCTCGCGCTGCTCCACGATCCCGACGAAAAATCCCAGCAGCGCCGAACCCACGATGTTGGCGATTATGAGCGCCAGCGGCAGTGGATCGGGGGGCGCGACGCGGACGATCGCGAGACCCAGAAGATACCGGAGCGACGCGCCAACCGCTCCGCCGAGCGCGACCAGCAAAAGCGAATTCAGCATGGGGGGCCAATGGGGCATGCGGGGCCAGTGCTGCACGGCGCCGGACTTGTCAATCCGAACCGGATCGGCGGTCGGCGCTCCGGGCCTCCTTCGCCCGCTTCTCCCTGAGCGCGGCGAACCAGTCGTCGCGTTTCTTCAATTCCCGCTCGAACCCGCGTTCCACGGGAACGTAATGCTTCGCGCGCTCCACTCCGTCCGGAAAGTAGTTCTGGCCCGAGAACGCGTCTTCGGCGTCGTGATCGTAGGAGTAACCCGCGCCGTAGCCATGTTCCCTCATCAGTTTGGTCGGCGCGTTGCGGATGATCAGTGGAGGCGGCGCACCGCGGGTTTCGACCGCATGGCGCGTCGCAGACTTGTAGGCCACGTAGGCGGCGTTCGATTTGGGGGCGAGCGCGAGGTAGGTCACGGCCTGCGCGATCGCGAGCTCGCCTTCCGGCGATCCGAGACGCTCGTATGTTTCCCAGGCGTCGAGGCAGACCCGCTGCGCCTGGGGGTCCGCGAGGCCGATATCCTCCACCGACATGCGGACGACGCGCCGGGCGAGGTATCGGGGATCCTCGCCGCCGTCGAGCATCCGCGTCAGCCAGTAGAGGGCGGCGTCGGGATCGGAGCCGCGCACGGATTTGTGCAGCGCCGAGATGAGATTGTAGTGCTCGTCGCCCGACTTGTCGTATTTGGCGGCGCGGCGCATCAGCCGTTCGGAAAGGGAGGCGCGGTCGAGTTCGGCGTCGGTTTTCCAACCCGAGACCTGCTCGACGAGATTGAGCAGCGCCCGGCCGTCGCCTCCCGACATCTCCAGCATCGCGTCCCGGGCGTCGCGGGTCAGCGGCAGGGGGCGGCCGATTTCCCGTTCGGCCCGCAGCGCGAGGAGCTCGAGGTCCGGCGGCGCGAGGCGGTCGAGCACCAGAACCTGGGCCCGCGAGAGGAGCGCCGAATTGAGTTCGAACGAAGGGTTTTCCGTGGTGGCCCCGACGAGGAGGATGGTGCCGTCCTCCATGTGCGGCAGGAAACCGTCCTGCTGCGCCTTGTTGAAGCGGTGGATTTCGTCGACGAACAGGAGCGTTCCCCGCCCGTTGGCGCGGCGCAGCTTGGCCGCCTCGAACACTTTCCTGAGGTCGGGGACGCCGGTGAATATCGCGCTGACCTGGACGAAGTGGAGGTCCGTGCCGTCCGCGAGCAGCCGCGCGATGGTGGTCTTGCCCACGCCCGGCGGCCCCCAGAGGACGAGCGACGACAGGCTTCCGGAGGCCAGCATGACGCCGAGCGGACCTTCGGGCCCGAGAAGTTTTTCCTGGCCGACCACCTCCGACAGGGTTTGGGGGCGGAGGCGGTCGGCGAGGGGACGGGGGGCCGCGCCGATCCCGGTGTCGGCGACCGCGCCATCGTTGAAAAGATCGGACATGGTCCGGGTTTACAGTGATTCGGACATTGGCGGAATCGCCGGGCTTGACGGTTCCGGTGTCCGCCCGCCGGGAACCCGGCGGCTTCGCGACCTCCATCCCGCTTGGGAACGCGACGCGAATCGGCCCGGCGTTCGACCGAATCGCCGGAATCGGGCGCCCCGCCCTGCCGGAACGGATTTCACGTCCGAAACGCCGCCAAAGAACGCTCAACGAATCGGCCCGGGCCGAATCGATCCGCACGAAGATCATATGGACGCCCGCCCCGAAGCGGCGCGTGACCCGTGGCCGCCATCATCCACGAATACCCCGCGGCGGCGGTTTCCGGGCGACGGAATCGCCGGACCCCGGGCATTGCCTCCCGCCCACCGCGTGACGGGCCGCGGCGGCGGGATGCCGTCCCGAACAAAAAGCCCCGCCGGAGCGGGGCTTTCGCCGGCGGCGGTCGCCTTACGACGCGGCGGCCTCGCTCTCGGCGACCGCGCGTTCGCGGTCTTCGGCGCCCTTGGCGGTGACGTCCCGGTCCACGAATTCGATGAAGGCCATCGGGGCCATGTCGCCGTAGCGGAACCCGGCCCTGACGACGCGGACATAGCCTCCCCGCCGTTCGGCGTATCGGGGGCCGATGACGCCGAACAGTTTGGCGACGTGCTTGTCCTGCTTGAGCCGCGCCGCGGCCAGGCGGCGGGCGTGGAGGTCGCCCCGCTTGCCCAGGGTGACGAGCTTGTCGATCACCCGGCGCAATTCCTTGGCCTTGGGCAGCGTGGTCTTGATCTGCTCGTGCTCGATCAGCGAGCCGGCCATGTTGGCCAGAAGCGCCTTCCGATGCTCGTGCGTTCGGTTGAGGCGGCGGTAGCCGCGGGCGTGTCGCATGTCGATTCTCCTGATTCGCCCCGCGCGGGGGATTTTTTCTTTGTCCGGCCGGCGATGCGCGTCGCCGGCGCTCCTTGGGGCGTGGCCGCCCGGGTCGGCGGGACGGGGATCCCCCGTCCCGCCCTCGATCACATCTGATCCTCGAATTTCTTGGCCAGTTCCTCGATGTTCTCGGGGGGCCAGTCCGGAAACTCCATGCCGAGATGCAGGCTCATGGTGGCCAGCACCTCCTTGATCTCGTTCAGCGACTTCCGACCGAAATTGGGAGTGCGCAGCATTTCGGTTTCCGTTTTCAGGATCAGGTCGCCGACATAGACGATGTTGTCGTTCTTGAGGCAGTTCGCGGACCGCACCGACAGTTCCAACTCGTCCACCTTCTTGAGCATGAGCGGGTTGAACGGCAGCTCCTCCGCCTCCTCCTTGCCCAGACGCACCATCTGATGGGGGTCTTCGAAATTCAGGAACACCGACAGCTGGTCCTGCAGGATGCGGGCGGCGTAGGCCAGCGCGTCCTCGGGGGTCACGGAGCCGTCGGTCTCCAGCCTCATCGTCAGCTTGTCGTAGTCCAGAACCTGTCCCGAGCGGGTGGGCTGCACCTCGTAGGACACCCTTTTGATCGGCGAGAAGATGGCGTCGATCGGAATCATGCCGATCGGGGCGTCCTCCGGCCTGTTCTTCTCCGCGGAGACGTAGCCCTTGCCCGTGTTCGCGGTCAGCTCCATGTACAGCTCCGCCCCTTCGTCGAGGTGGCAGATCATGTGATCCGCGTTCAGGATCTCGATGCCCGCGCCCGCGGAGATGTCGCCCGCGGTGACGGGGCCCGGCCCCTTGGCGGAGATGGACAGCCTCCTGGGGCCCTCCACGTCCATGCGGATGGCCAAGCCCTTGAGGTTCAGCACGATGTCCGTCACATCCTCGCGCACTCCGGGAATGGACGATATTTCGTGAAGGACGTTGTCGATTTGCGCGGCCGTGATGGCCGCGCCCTGAAGCGAAGACATCAGAACGCGGCGCAGCGCGTTGCCGAGCGTCAGGCCGAAGCCGCGCTCCAAAGGTTCGGCGACGGCGGTCGCCTGACGCAGAGGATCGTTGCCCGGCCTCACGTCGAGTTTGGCCGGCTTGATCAGTTCCTGCCAGTTCTTATGGATCATCCTTGGCCTCCATTCCTGGTCGGTGGCCGATCCAAGGCCACGACCGCTCGAGGTGCTCCGAAAATCGCCCGGGCGGCGCCGAAAGGCGCGGGTCCGAACGTTGAACTCTGCGCTCAGACGCGGCGGCGCTTGGGTGGGCGGCAACCGTTGTGGGCGATTGGCGTCACATCGCGGATGGCCGTGATGTTGAAACCGACGGCGGCCAAAGCCCGCAGCGCGCTCTCGCGGCCCGAGCCGGGCCCCTGAACCTCGACCTCCAACGTCCGGACGCCGTGTTCCTGCGCCTTCCTGCCCGCGTCCTCCGCCGCGATCTGCGCGGCGTAGGGCGTGGACTTCCGGGAACCCTTGAAGCCCATGGTGCCCGCGGACGACCAGGAGATGGCGTTGCCCTGAACGTCGGAAATCAGGATTTTGGTGTTGTTGAAGGTGGAGTTCACATGAGCAACGCCGGTGGCGATGTTCTTGGACACCTTCTTCTTCGCGCCTGCGCGGCGGTCGCGTGCCATCGATCCCGCCCCCTACTTCTTCTTGCCCGCGATCGCCCTTGCCGGGCCCTTGCGGGTGCGTGCGTTCGTGTGGGTGCGCTGGCCGCGCACGGGGAGTTTGCGGCGGTGGCGCAGGCCGCGGTAGCAGCCGAGATCCATCAGACGCTTGATGTTCATCTGCACCTCGCGGCGCAGTTCGCCCTCGACCATGAAGTTGGCGTCGATGTGCTCGCGCAGTTGGACGACCTCGCTGTCCGAGAGTTCGTTCACCCTGCGGGCCACGTCGATTCCCACGGCTTCACAGATGCTGTTGGCGGATGGGCGCCCGATGCCCGCGATGTGCGTCAGGGCGATCGGAACCCGTTTGGCGGTCGGTATGTTGACGCCGGCGATACGTGCCACTTGGCTGGTCCTTTCGTTGCGAGCCCGTAGCTCCAGGCTCTTTTTTCACAACGAGGCCGCGCGCTTCGAACGCGCGGACCGCATCATGTATTGAAGATGACTCCCGTTCGGGAACGCGCCGTATAATGAGCCTCGGGAGGGACGTCAAGCATGGGAACATGATTCCCACGGATTTTTCAACCGGGCCGCGCCGACGGCGCCGGGGACGCCGCCGCTCCGCGGGATCGGCGGGACGGGCCGCGGCGACCCGGGGCCGGGCGAAGTTCCGGCGGCGGCGATCCGACCGTCCGGACGACCGGCACACCGCGCAGCGACCCCGACGCTCGTCGCGCCCGATGTCGTCCAGTCCGGACGCCCTCGGCTTCCTTCTTCGCCGGACACCGGAACCACCCGTCTTGAACCGGCGAAGCCGAACGCCCGCGCGGGGCCCCGACGCCCGCGGCGCGGCGTCCCCATCGGAGACCGCGCGTCGGGGAATCGAAGAGGGTCGCGACGCGCCAAGAGCGGATAGGGACCGCGCGCAGGCGTCCGGGAATCGGCCCCTCCCGTATCCCGCCACGCGGAACCGGCTCGCGACGGAAGCGGCCGACTCCGGATCGAAGACATCACGACAAAGTGTCCGATCGGCGGTTTTCGGCCGCGGCGCGGGCCACCCCGAATCACCGGTGATTCCGCGCCGGTATCCCCCTGGTTCCGGCGCCGGCTTTCCTTTCCCGGGCCGAACCGCCGGGAAGGCGTCCGCGGCGTGCGCGCCACCCGGAGGAGACGTGGCGGCGCCCGCGCGGAGACGGTCGGAGGGCGCGGCCGACCCGCGGTGGTTCCGGCCCGCCCGCCCCCGGTTCGTCCGGCGGCGGGGCCTTCCCGGCCTCACGCGTCGAGCGCGGCCGCGATTTCCGACTTCACCTCGTCGATCCCGCCCAAACCGTCGACGCTTCGCAATTTTCCGGAGGCGTAATAGTAGCCGATGAGCGGCGAGGTCTTCTTGTAGTATTCCATCAGGCGGGTCTTGAGGCTGTCCTCGTTGTCGTCCGCCCGGCGCTTGAATTCGGTGGCGCCGCAGTTGGAGCACTTGCCGTCGGCGGGGATCGGGTGGGTGATGTCGTTGTAGACCGCGCCGCAGACGGCGCAGGTCGAGCGGGCGGTGATCCGCCGCACCAAGGCTTCGTCGTCGACGCGCATCTCGATCACGGCGTCGAGCGCCTCGCCCTTCCGCTCCAAAAGCGAGCCCAAGGCGTCGGCTTGGGGCAGCGTGCGCGGAAAGCCATCGAAGATGAAGCCGCCCTTGGATCCCCCGTCCAGCTTCTCCGCGATGAGGCCGATGACGATTTCGTCCGTCACCAATTCGCCCGAGTCCATGATCGCGGCGACCTTGAGGCCCATCTCCGTCCCGGAGGTGCGCGCCGCCCGCAGCATGTCGCCCGTGGACAGCTGGGCCATGTCGCGCTCCTCCTCGAGGAAGCGCGCCTGCGTGCCCTTGCCCGCGCCCGGTGGGCCGAGAAGGATGATGTTCATCTGCGCGCCAACTTTTTCGTGGGCTTCTTCTGACCACCGCGCTTCTTGCCGCGCAACTGGGATTTTTCGATCAAGCCCTCATACTGATGGGCCAGAAGATGGCTCTGCACCTGCTGGATCGTATCCATGGTCACGGACACCACGATCAGCACGGACGTGCCGCCGAAGTAGAAGGGAATCGCGAGTTGGCCGCGCAATATCTCGGGAAAGAGGCAGACCGCGGCGAGGTAGGCCGAGCCGAGCACGAGGACCCGGTTCACCACGTAGTCGAGGTATTCCTGGGTCCGCTTGCCCGGACGGATGCCCGGCACGAAACCGTTCTGGTTCTTGAGGTTTTCGGCCACGTCCTCGGTCTTGAAGGAGACGTTGAGTGTGTAGAAGTAGGCGAAAAACACGATCATCAGCGTGAAAAACGCGAGATAGAGCGGCTGGCCCGGCCCGAAGTAGGCCAGGACCGTGGACATGACCGGGTTCGTCTGATTGCCGGAGAAGGTCGACACCGTGGTCGGCAGAAGCAGCAGGGACGAAGCGAAGATCGCCGGGATCACGCCCGATGGATTCACCTTGAGCGGCAGGTGCGACGCCCCCCCGTCGTAGACCTTCATGCCGACCTGACGGCGGGGATACTGGATGTGGATCTTCCGCAGCGAGCGCTCCATGAACACCACGAAGGTGATCACGGCGACGACCATGGCGATCACTCCCACGATCACCGCCGGGCTGATCGCGCCGGACCTGCCCGAGGCGAAGAACTGGGCGAGCGCCTGCGGCACCTCGGCGATGATTCCCACGAAGATGATCAGCGAGATGCCGTTGCCGATTCCGCGGGCGGTGATCTGCTCGCCGAGCCACATCAGGAACATGGTGCCGCCGACCAGCGTGATGACGCAGGAGGCGGTGAAGAAGACGCCCGGCGTCAGCACAAGGTCGCCCGCCACGAGGGAGGCCGACAGGCCGAACGCCTGAAGGGTCGCCAGGAACACCGTGCCGTAGCGGGTGTACTGGTTGATCTTCTTGCGGCCCTGCTCGCCCTCCTTTTTCAGCTGCTCCAGTTGCGGCACCATCGCCGCCATGAGCTGAACGATGATCGACGCGGAAATGTAGGGCATGATGCCCAGCGCGAACACGCCCATGCGCCCGATGGCGCCTCCGGTGAACATGTTGAGAATGCCGCCGAGCCCCTGCTGCGCCTGCTCCACGAATTCCCTCAGCGCGACCGGATCGATGCCCGGCACCGGAATGTAGGTTCCGAAGCGGTAGACGATCAGAAGGCCGAGCGTGAATATAATGCGCTGCCTGAGCTCGGTCGCCTTGCCGAAGGCTCCCCAACTCATGTTCGCGGCCATTTGCTCCGCTGCGGATGCCATGTGGCTCTCCCTGATGATGAACGCCGACCTTCCGGCGCGCGGCGGGAAAGTCGGAATCTGGGCGCGCGCGACGCGCGCGGCGTGGTGCTACTCCGCGGCTTCCGCGGTCTCTTCCGCCCGCGGGGCCGAGACCTTGAGAGAGCCGCCGGCCTTCTCCACCGCCTCGATCGCGGCTTTGGACGCTCCGGTGACCTCGAGCTTCACGGCGGTGGTCAGTTCTCCCTTCGCCAGAACCCGGACGCCGTCGAGCTTGCGCCTGACGAGGCCGGAGGCGACGAGCGCGTCCTCGGTCACCGCCCCGCCGGCGTCGATCTTTCCGGCGTCGATGAATTTCTGGAGGATGCCGAGGTTGACCACGGCGAACCGCTTGCGGTTGGGCTTGTTGAAGCCGCGCTTCGGCAGCCTCTGGTAGAGCGGCATCTGGCCGCCCTCGTATCCGTTGATGGCCACGCCCGAACGGGACTTCTGGCCCTTGAAACCGCGGCCGGCGGTCTTGCCGGTGCCGGATCCCGGGCCGCGGCCCACGCGTTTCTTGCGGTGGACGGACCCCTCCGCGGGTTTGAGTTCGTGCAGTTTCATGTCGCTTCTCCCTTCGCCGGACGCGCCCCCGGAAGCGAAGAGGGGCGGACACGGCCGATTGATGAGTCCGCCGCATAAGGCCGCCGCGCGGGAAGCGCAAGCGCCGGGGCGCGTCTCCCGCCCGATTCCGGGTTCGCGCCTCCGTCGCGGCCGTGGCCGCGCGGTTCGGGCCTCCCCGCCGAAAGCCTCCGGAATCAAGGGGACCAACGCGCGGCCCCCGCCCGTGTGCCGGATCGTGGGCGGTTGAAGCGGAGGCGCGGTCGATACCGGTCGGGATCCCCGCCCGCGCTCCGGATAACGCACTCCCAACCGAATTAGATCGTGCGGCCACGGGCGAGGGCAACCGCCCGCCGATGCGCGGGGCCACCACCGAAGTCCCCCGGACACGCGGTCGGAGCCTCCGTCCGCGCCGAGTCGGGTGGCCGATCAAGGTGGGCGGACCGGAGCTGACCGGCGGTATTTCCGCGGAGCAACGGGAGGAGTTCCCACGCGCCGGCGCCGGGTTTGTTTGGGACGCGGTGGAGATCGGAAGGTTGCTGGAGTTTCCGCGCGCGGGCGTCGGATCGGCGGTCCCCGCCGGCTTCGGCGGCGGCGCCGCGCCGATATCTCCCTTGAGGCGCGCGGAGGCGGGCCCGCTCACGCGAAATCGTCCCGATCGGGGCCGCCGCGGTGTGGTCGGGACGGGTTGCGAGGATCGGAGCGCGCCTTCGAAAAAAAAATCGAGAAATCCACTTAATTCGATTGACACGCCGTTCCGGATGCGGAAAACGCCCGGAAATGTAGTCAACCAAAAAAGGAGGGTTCGATGAGAGGTATCTTGGTTTTGTCATCCGCCGGTTCCTGGTGCAGGGTTGCGTTCGGGGAGGTTCGAGGCTTCTTCTCGTGGC
>JANQKA010000309.1 GCA_028281405.1 Hasllibacter sp.
TCACGGCGGCGCACGGGACCGCCGCGGACGCCGTCGTGGAAGTCACGGTGACGGACATCGCGACCACGGGTGATGGAGAATCCGACGAGGGCACGGACACCTTGACGAACATCGAGGCGCTCAGATTCAACAGCGGCGGCATGACGGCTGAGCAGGTGAACGTCGGTCTCGTGTTCGGGGACAACACGGTGAACGCGCTCAACGGCTCCTTGAACGCCGACTTCATTTTCGGTTTCGGGATGGACGACACGATCACCGGCATGGCCGGCGACGACACCATCGACGGCGGAGCGGGCACGGGCGACATCGCGGCCTACGCGGGCGACCGCGACGGGTTCACCGTCACGGCCATGCTCGCGACCACCGACGCCGCAGTGGAGGTGGTCACGGTGACGGACACCGCGACCACGGGAGACGGAGAATCCGACGAGGGTACGGACACCTTGACGAACATCGAGGCGATCAGGTTCAACAGCGGCGGCATGACGGCAGAGCAGGTGAATGTCGGCCTCGTGTTCGGGGACAACACGGCGAACGCCGCGCTCAACGGCTCCATGAACGCCGACTTCATCTTCGGTTTCGACGGGGACGACACGCTCACGGGCGGCTCCGGAAACGACACGATCGACGGCGGCGCCGGCATGGACACGGCGGTGTTCTCGGGAACCAGGGACGACTACCGGATCTGGATGGTGGCCGCGGAGGAAGGAAATCCCGCCCGGTTCCATGTGCTCCATGAGGAATCCACCGCCGCCGACAGCGACGGACGAGACACGCTGATCAATGTCGAGATGATCCAGTTCGGCGACGCGGCCGCGGTCGCGCTGAACGCGGACCTCGCCATGGACAACGCGGCGCTCGCGGTCGCGGGAATGGCTCCGGCCGCGCGGACGGACGACGTGCCCGCCGGGACGATGGTCACGATCGACGTCTCCAGCTGGTTCACCTTCACCGCCGGCGTGACATACATGGCGTCGGTGCCGACGGGCATGGGTTCCGCCACGGTCGAAGACGGCATGGTGACTTTCACCGCGCCCGCCACCGCGGGCATGGTGACGCTCACCGTCACCGCGTCCGACGTGGCCGACGAGACCTATGACGATGTCTCGCACGGGTATGTCATCAACGTCGCCGCGGCCACCGACGCAACCCCCGCCACCTTTGACGCCACGGACAATGAGTTCGTCGATACTTCGACCGACGCGACCCGGACCCTTTCCGGGCTCGCGGGCGACGACATGATCACCGGCGGCGCCGGAAACGACACGATCCACGGCAACTCGGCCACCGTGCTTGGCACCGATGGCGAGACGGACACGGCGGTCTACGAAGGCACCTTGGCGGGTTACGCCATTTCGGTTGAACTGCATGAGTTCATGTCGACTCCTCCCATGGCGGATGTCCCGCGGATCACCGTGAGGGACACCGCGACGACGGGAACCGGATCCGTGGACGAGGGCACGGACACGCTGGTCGGCATCGAGATGGTGGAGTTCTTGAACGCGACCGCCACCGACGAAACCGACGACGTGACCCTCACGGTTGTTTCGCATGGCGCCACCGGCAGGACGCTGACGGCCGATGTCGACGAGATCGTCATCGGTCAAGCCGCGGAGGACGGAACGGACGCCGCCACGGGCCTGATGGGCGGCGCGGGCGACGACTTCCTGTTCGCTCTGGGGGGCGACGACTTCCTCAATGGCGGAATGGGCGACGACACGCTCACCGGCGGATTCGGAAACGACACCATCGACGGCGGTGACGGCGCCATGGACACCGTGTCGTACGCCGGAGCCCGGACCGACTACCGGATCTGGGAGACCTCGACGGCGGGAACCTTCATGGTACGCGACAAGGACTCCATGATTGACGGGGATCATGGCCTCGACACGGTGGCCAATGTCGAGATGATCAAGTTCGGGGATTCCGACGCCGTGGCGCTGAACGCCGCGCTCGCGTCCGATGGCGCACCCGATGTCACCATGGTGGACACCGCCGTGGCGCGGATCAGGATCAGCTTCGAGGCCAATGACGCGGGGGCGAATGTGACCACATGGTTCACGAACGCCGCGACTCCGGCCCCGACCTTCGCTTACTCGATCGACGCCGCCGCGACGACGGCCGGGTTCGCGATCAACGCCATGACCGGCGTGATCACGCAGCCGGCGACGCTCGCCGCCCCGATCACGGTGATGGTCACCGCGTCCGTGGACGAAGACGGAGACTATGACGATGTCACGCACATGGTCGTGTTCGCCCGGAACGAACTGACCGACACGGGGAACGACTATGTCGACGAATCGGCCGACGCGACGCGGAACATCGAGGGGCTCGCGGGCAACGACACGATCACCGGCGGCTTCGGCGACGACACGATCCACGGCAACACGGCCATGGTGCTCGGCGACGCCACCGAAATCGACACGGCGGTCTATCTGGGGAATCTGGATGACTACACCATCGCTGTCGACCTGCACGAGTTCGCGTCGACCCCGCCGTTGATGAACATCCCGCGGATCACCGTGCACGACGAGGTCGCGGACATGCCCGCCT
The DNA here is from genome assembly GCA_028281405.1 of Hasllibacter sp. Lineage (GTDB taxonomy): Bacteria > Pseudomonadota > Alphaproteobacteria > Rhodobacterales > Rhodobacteraceae > JANQKA01. Next base: position 2,554 of record JANQKA010000309.1, read on the forward strand.
CCACTCCCGACGAAGGAATGGACACGTTGGTCGGCATCGAGGCGCTCACCTTCCAAAATGAAACCGCCACCGACGCCACCGACGACGTGAACCTCATGGTGGTTCGTCACGACACCACCAGAACGCTGACCGACGATGTCGACGAGATCGTCATCGGCCAAGCGACGGCTGACGGAACGGACTCCGCCACGGGCCTGATGGGAGGAGCCGGCGACGACTTCGTTTTCGGACTTGGAGACGACGACTTCCTTTCCGGCGGAGCCGGCGACGACATCCTCGTGGGCGGATTGGGCAATGACACCCTCGCGGGTGGCGACAACGACGACGTCGCGGTATTCGAGGGAGCCTTGGAAGGATACGACATATCGGCCGCCCTGGCGTCGGGAACCGTGACGATCACAGTGACGGACACAGCGACGACCGGTGGGATGGCTGTGGATGAAGGCACCGACACCCTGGTCGAATTCGAGACGCTTCGATTCGCGAACGCGACGGGCGCCGACGGAAGCGACGACGTGGACCTGGCCGTGGTCAGACTCATGGGATCCCCGGCCAGGACCGCCGCGGACGCCGAGATCCTTTTGGGAACCTCGGAGGCCGATGGAATGACCACAGCTATCGATGGAGGCGGAGGCGCCGACTTCATGTTCGGCTTCGCGATGGACGACATGCTCGATGGTGGCGCGGGCGACGACAAGATCGACGGCGGAGCCGGTGGAGACACTCTCAACGGAGATGACGACAACGACACCATCATCGGCGGAACCGGCGACGACACAATCGACGGCGGCGCGGGCGACGACACTCTCAACGGAGATGACGACAACGACACCATCACCGGCGGAACCGGCAACGACACGATCGACGGCGGTGCCGGAACCTCGGATGTCGCGGTGTTCGCCGGCGCCAGGACCGGCTACATGATATCGAGAGCCATTGACGGTAGCACCTACGCCGACACGATAAGCGTGATGGACTCCGCCGCCGGCGACAACGGCGACGACGGCACGGACGCCTTGCGGAACATCGAAACGCTTCGGTTCCTCGATGGAACCAACGACGATGACGACATCACGTTCGCCATGTTGGAACTGGATGTAATCACCGGAAGCGGCAATGCCGACACGATCGTCGCCGGGGCCGGAAATCAGACCATCAACGCCGGAGACATGAACGACACGATCACCGGCGGCGCGGGGGATGACGTCATCAACGGCGAGGCGGGCGCCGACACCGCGGTATTCCTGGGGGAGTTGGATGACTTCCGCATCACCGCCTTGCTGTCGGGGACCGCCGTGACGTTCACGGTTGTGGACTTGGAAGCCACAGGAACCGGCGGCGACGAGGGCACGGACACCGTTGCGACCATCGAGGCATTCATGTTCGGAAGCACCACGTTCAATGTCACCGCCCATGACGCCTCGGATGTCACGCATGACGACGACGATTTCATCGTCGGCGACGACTCGATGCAAGGAACCGATGCGAGTTCACGTCTTGATGCCGGCGACGGAAGCGACGTGATATTCGGATTCGGTGGAGGCGACTTCCTCGCCGGCGGCGCCGGCGCCGACGTGATTTCCGGCGGCGTGGGCAACGACGACATCGACGGCGGTGATGACACCGACACCGCGGTATATTCCGGGGCGTGGGGGACGGGAGAAGATTATGACATCATATGGGATTACAGCGCCGAAAGACTCAATGTTCGGGACACCGACACCGCGGGCACCGACGAGGGCGTGGACACGCTGCTGAACATCGAGACGATCCGGTTCGGCGACAGGGATTTCACGGTGATTAGTAATCCAACATCAATGTACACGGGCGGCGCCACCCACGATGTCATAATTGGCAATGACACTTCAGGAGGCACGCGAGGTGGCGGCGACGGCGACGATTTCATCTTCGGCGGAAGCGAAGGGGATACCCTGAACGGGGGCGCAGGCAATGACACTTTGTATGGAGAAAATCACCAAGACACATTGAGCGGCGGCGCCGGCGACGACAGGCTGTTCGGCGGCGCAAATTACGACGAGCTCAACGGAGATGCGGGCAACGACACAATCTTCGGGGAAGGCGACGACGACCTCATCGATGGCGGTGGTGACAATGACACGCTCTACGGCGGAAGCGCCACCGAGGACTTCGATATAGGAATCGACTCGGACACCGCGGTCTACGACGGCCACATCGACGACTTCCTCGTCTCGGCCGAATGGGTGGCCGACTTCCATGGAGGCAATTCCGCCGTCCGGTTCTCCATCGAGGACACCGTGTTCGCCTCGCCAAACGCCAATGATGACGAAGGCACGGACACCGCGGTCGGCTTCGAGGCGTTCGAGTTCAACAGCATAACTCACAACGTGGTGACTGCGGGCATCGCTGGCGGCAGCCAAGGCGAAATCGTCCTTGGCACTGACGACGGCGATTCATCCGGAATTTCGAACACCTCCATTTTCGGCAACGGCGGCAACGACCTACTCTTCGGTTTCGGCGGCAACGACGAAATCCGCGGCGGCCCGGGAGACGACACGATATTCGGCGGAGAAGGAACCGACCTCATCTATGGCGATGGGGGCGCCGACACGCTCTACGGCGGAACCCGCGCCGGCGACGGTTCCGGCATGGATACGGGGGTTTTCCTAGCAAGACCTTACCACATCTCGGCCGAGCGGGGCGATTTCGGCGACGAATACGGCGAGACGGAATCCGTGCGGATCATCATGGAGCGCATCGCGGACCCAACCGACAGAGACACCTTGTACGGCTTCGAGGTGATCAATTTGGGCGGCGGGGGCATATTCAACGTCGTGACGGGTGATACCGGCGGTGCCGGAAACGAGATCATCGTCGCCGACACCGCGAACGGGGACGATACGATGACCGGCGGCGGGGGAATCGATCACATTTTCGGCTTTGGCGGAGTCGACACGATCGACGGCGGCATGGGCGACGACTTCATCCACGGAGGCGAGGGCAACGACGAAATCGACGGCGGCGCCGGCAGCGACACCGCAGTGTTCGCGGGTGAGATGTCCGGGTACACCATCGATGCCACGGAGGCTTCCAATGTTGTGACGGTGACCGTGAGCGACACCAATTCGACAGGGTTGGACGAGGGCATGGATACCTTGCTCAACATCGAGAAGGTGCGCTTCGAAGATGTCGAGTTGTCAGTTGTCACCGATTACACGGACACAGGCAGAACAAAGGACGACGCGGAGATCATCGTGGGCGACGAGACCGCGAACGGAGCCGCGAACGTAGTCGACGGTGGCGGTGGCGATGACTGGATCTTCGGTCTCGCCATGAACGATTTTTTGGAAGGCGGTCATGGCAATGACCGAATCTTCGGAGGAGACGGAACAGGAGACATCGTGGCCTACACGGCTCATATGCGGTCGGCCTACACGATTTGGCAGGCCACGGTTGGAGGCGATACTGTAACCTACGTGATGGATATGGATACCACGGCCGATGGAGGTGACGAGGGCACCGATGCTTTGATCGGTGTGGAGCGGATTAAATTCGGGTTCTCCGATGCCGTGAATATCTCGGATCTTACGTTTGACACCGCCCCGGCCTCTCATCCGTTCTCGAGCAGGGATTTCGTCGGGGAAGACGATTCGTCGGGTGGCGATCAAGCCGTCGCGCCTGACTGCGACGAATACGACTGCCCGCATGATCCGGAGAACTTCGAGGCCGTGACGCCGCCGACCATCGACGGTGACTACTTCGGTCTCTGACCGCCGTCTTGAACCCGACTTGAGTCGGGCCGGGTGATTCAAACTTTCGGCCCTTTTCATTTAGATTTGTTAACCGACCAATCGAGATGTTCCCGCGCCGAAAGGTGTGGCGATGGAGGGCCATGAGGTGATGTGATCGGGTCGGGCGTTTCTCAAGCGTTTCGGTTCTTCCGCGAAGCCCACGCGACACCGGATGGCCCGCCCCGACTTCGCCCGATCCGGGTAAGCGGTCGATTGGCGGCGGTCAGCCGAGCCGGCGCTTCCGGGCGGCGATGAGTTTCAGGCGCAGGGCGTTGAGCTGAATGAAGCCCTGCGCGTCCTTCTGGTCGTAGGCTCCGGCGTCCTCCTCGAAGGTCACGTGCGCCTCCGAATACAGCGAGTGGTCGGACCACCGCCCCACGGTGCGCGCCGTCCCCTTGTAGAGCTTCAGCTTCGCGGTTCCGGTGACGTGCTCCTGGCTCTTGTCGATGGCCGCCTGAAGCATCTCGCGTTCGGGCGAGAACCAGAAGCCGTTGTAGATCAGCTCCGCGTAGCGCGGCATCAATTCGTCCTTCAGGTGGGCCGCGCCCCTGTCGAGCGTGATCTGCTCGATCCCGCGGTGGGCCTCCAGCAACAGCGTTCCGCCGGGAGTCTCGTACACTCCGCGGGACTTCATGCCGACGAACCGTCCCTCCACCAGATCGAGGCGGCCAACCCCGTGCCGGCCCCCCAGCTCGTTCAGCCGAGCCAGGAGCGCGGCGGGCGTCAGCGTTTCGCCGTTGACGGAAACGGCGTCGCCCTTCTCGAAACCGACCTCCACGAATTCGGGCTCGTCCGGAGCGTCCTCAGGATGGACGGTGCGCTGATAGACGTGGTCCGGGGCCATCCGCGCGGGATCCTCGAGAACCTTTCCCTCGGACGACGTGTGAAGAAGGTTCGCGTCCACCGAAAACGGCGCCTCGCCGCGCTTGTCCTTGGCGATCGGGATTTGATGCCGCTCGGCGAAGTCGATCAGTTTTGTCCGGCTGGTCAGATCCCACAGGCGCCACGGCGCGACCACTTTGATGTCGGGATTCAAGGCGTAGGCGGAGAGTTCGAAGCGCACCTGGTCGTTGCCCTTGCCCGTCGCCCCGTGGGCCACCGCGTCGGCTCCGGTTTCCGCGGCGATCTCCACGAGCCGTTTTGAAATCAGCGGCCGGGCGATGGAGGTTCCGAGCAGATAGAGGCCCTCGTAGACCGCGTTCGCCCGGAACATCGGAAAGACGAAATCGCGGGCGAACTCCTCGCGGAGATCCTCGATGAAGATTTCCGAAACCCCGAGCATCTCCGCCTTCCGGCGCGCGGGTTCGAGCTCCTCCCCTTGGCCGAGGTCGGCGGTGAAGGTCACGACCTCGCAGTCGTATTCGACCTTGAGCCATTTCAGGATGATCGAGGTGTCGAGGCCGCCGGAGTAGGCGAGCACGACTTTTTTCGGCGCGGACATGGAGCCTCCTTCGTGGACCGCCTCCGCGTAAAGATTGGATTCGGGCGGTTCAAGGCCCGACGAGCGCGCCCGCCGATGTTCATGTCTCTGCCGACCCGGCCGCGGGCCGCACGTCCGCGCCGCCATCGTGGACCGCCTTGGGTCTTCCCAAATGACGCGGTCGGCGGTCGTGAGCGCGCGCACCACCGTTCCGGCGGCGGTCGACGGCGCGCGGGCATCCAGGGAATCGCGCCTCCATCCGGAGCCCTTGTAATTCTCGGGAGGGAAGCCATATGATCAGAGAAGCCAATGGGAGAGGAAACCATGGACAGACGGGAAATCGTGCTCGCGGCGCTCGCCGCCGGAGGCGAGAACGCGGGGTTCTCCCCGATACAGGTTCAAAAGGCCCTCTTCCTGATGGACCGGGAGGCGGCGGAACTCGTGGACGGCCCGCACTTCGAATTCGTGCCCTACGACTACGGCCCGTTCGACCGCTCCGTCTACGAGGTGCTCGACGATCTCTCGCGCGGGGGCCTGGTCGAAAAGCGGAATTCGGGCCGGTACAGGGAATACGCCCTGACCCGCGAAGGCTACGAGAGCGGACTCGCGAAGCTCGACGGGTTGCCCGACAAGGTGGGATCCTTCCTTCGGCGGTTGGTCGAATGGGTGAGGGAACTCACCTTCCAACAGCTGGTTACCGCGATCTACAGGCGGTACCCCGACATGAAGGCGAACAGCATTTTCCGCCAATGACGGTCGTCGTCACTTTCCTGTGCACCGACGGCGTCGTCGTCGCCGCCGACAGCATGCTGACGTCCAGCATGGGCGGCCTGCCCGTCGCCCATCACACCGGGAAAAAGGTCTTCGCCCTCGAGGGCCGGAAGGTGTTCGCTTTCGCCGGGGACCACGGCCTGGGGGCGAGGTTCCGCATCGAGGCCGACACGCCCCACGCCGGCGCGCACGCCATGGATCGAGCGATCGATTACCCGCTCATGTTGGCCGAGAGGATGATCGGGCAATTCTGCCAGACGGGAATCGGCGACACGATGAATCTGAACACCGTGCTCGCCTACGAGCACGGCGGCGTCCACCAGTGCTGCATCTTCGAGGGGCGGATCCAGCCCCGGCTGCTCGACAGGAACCACTTCTACGGCTCGCTCGGATCGGGGATATTGTCGGCCGACCCATTTCTTCGCTTCCTCGTCGACGTGTTTTGCAGGAACGGGCCTCCGAATGTCAGGGAAGGAGTCTTTCTCGCGGCCTGGGCGATCGATCACGTTATCCGGACCAATCCTGGAGGGGTCGCCGGGCCCATCCGCGTCGCGACGCTCGAACGCGCGCGGAAGGGGGAATTCGCCGCGCGGGAATTGCGCGAGGCCGAAATAGACGAGCACCGGAGGGTGATCGACGACGCCTGCGATTCGCTCCACGACTGGATGCACGGCATCCAAACCGGAGCGACGACCTGGGACGCCCCGCCCCTCCCGGAATTCGACGACGGCTGAGGCCGCGCGGCCTCCGCGCCCGGGGCGGCTCAGTAATCCTTCTCGAAGAAGAGGCCGAAGGACGCGCCACCCTGGGTTTCCACGCCGGTGCGGGCGGTCAGGCTTGGCGTGACGTCTAGATTCAAGTCGATTTCCGGCGACTGGTCAGTGCCGATGGTCACGCCCGTGTAGAAATAGTCGTCGAGATATTTGCCGACGCGCAGGCCGACGTTGCCCTCCTCGTCTCCGATCAGGTCGAGGTTGTCGATGCGCGCAGCGGCGCGCACCGGATCGAGCAGGCCGCTTTGGCCCCTGCCGGAGAGGGCCGTGATGGCGTTTGCGAGCTGCGCCGCCTGAATTGGAGAGAGGTCGGAAAGGGCGCGCCCGAACAGCAACCGCGACATGATCTCCTCCTCCGGAAGATCGGGCGTGGAGGTGAAGGAAATCTCCAACCCGTTGGCCGGGCCGTCGACCGTGGCACGGATCGCCGTGCCGTCCACGTCCGTATCCGCCACGAACCGGAGCAGCGGTATGAATTCGCCCTCCATGCGCGCCGAACCCTCGCTCAGGTCCAGCCGTTGCGTCAGGATGTTGAACCGTCCGCGGATCATCTCGAACCTTCCGGACGGAACCATCCTGTAGGCCGTGCCCGAAAGCAGGATTTCGCCGCCCAGTTCCGCATTGAGGCCGCGTCCGCTGACGAATATGCGCTCCTCCGCCACCAGTCGCAGGTCGAGCCGCATCCCCCTGGACGTCCGCTCGCGCCGGGGCCCTTGGTCGACCTCGAGCTGGGCGTGGGTGCGGGTCGAGAGCACCTCGGGAGAGGGATCGATGTGGATTATGTCGGGAATGATGCCGCGGTTTCCGAAACTGCCGCCCGGAATGCGCACGTCGACCCTGTCGGCGACGATCTCTCCGGAAATGAGCCCGTCGCCGCTGAAGGGACCGGTGACGGACAGCTCGCCGTTGGTGGCCGCGTCATAAAGCCGGGGATCGCGCAGAACCACTTCCTTGAGCGAGAGCGTGAGATCCGTCGACACCACGGGAGCGAGATCCATGGAGCCGGTCAATTCCATCCGGCCGCCGGTGTTGACGGTGCCGCCCAGGTCGAGGAACGCGCGCCGGTCCGACAGGGTCATGCGACCATCGATGCCGGTGACCGAGTATCCGAGCGTGGGAAGCGCCAACCTGGCCTCCGAAGTGACGACGGTTCCGGTGACGGAGGACAGGGCGGGCGGCCCGTTCATGCGGAGGTCGAAATCCCCCGTTCCGCGAACCACCCGGGGTGCGATCCACGCGTTCATCAGCTCGAGGGGAACCACCCCTTCCGCGGAGAGGTCCGCGTCCGAGAAGTCGTCCGCGATTTCGCCGTCGAGCCGGATCCGCGCCCCGCCCGGCCCCTCCGCGCCGCCTCCCACAAGCAAATTCCCCCCGACGCGGTCGACCGAAAATCCAAGCGTGGCGGCCCCCGGAAGTTCCGGCACCAGGCGCCCGAAGAAGCCCATGCGGCCGCTTATGCTGGCCGAGAACTCCCCGGTGGATGGAATCGAGGCCTTCACGGAAAACCGCGAGCCGTCCGGGCCATCGGCGTCGGCGTTCAAATCCCATCCGTCCTTCCTGCCCCGCGCGGTTCCGGCCATCGTCAACGGGCCCGGCACGTTGGGCAGGAAGCGCGACAACCGGTCCAGACGCGCGGTGAAGTCGAAGAAGGTATCGTCCCCGGCGAACCGCCCGCTCGCCCTCGCATCGACCGCCTCTCCGCGAAGACTCGCGCTGTCGACGCGGATGGAGTCGGCGTCCCTTTCGATCGAGACGGAGAAAGCGCTTGTTCCCGTCAGGAGTTCGTCCACCGTGGACATGCCGATTCCGATGGATTCCCCTCCGCCATCCGCGTCGACCGAGAACCGGGATCCGTCCAACGACGCGTCGACAGAAAAGCGCGCCGAAATCGAGCCGGACAGATCGCGCCCCAGGACGCCCGCCCACACTCCGAGGTCGCGGGCGTCCACGTCGACCCGGGCGTTCACCGCCGGGTCCGCTCCCCCCAAACGCAGTTCGGCTCCGCCCGTGGCTTCCGCTTCCGGCGCGGACAGCCTGAACGAGAGGATGTCGATGTCCTTCAAATCCGGAGAGGCCGAGGCGTCGACCGTCAACCCCACGCCGCCCGGAGCGTCCGCCCGGGCCAGCGTCCACCAGCCATCGGCGTCCCTCCGCAGGTTGGCCGAAACGCCGACCCGTCCGCTAAACCGTCCGTCGAGTCTCGCCAATTCGTCGAGTTCCAGGAACACATCCAAGTCGGTGTCTTCCTCCGCCAGGCGGCCCGTGGCCGTCAGCTCAACGCCGTCGCCCGATACGGCGGACCTGCGCAGCTCGACGACCCCGTCGCCCGGAAAGCCGGCCTCCATGCCGATGTTCCGCCGGCCCGCCAGTAGGCCGTCCAGCGCCTGGATGCCGAACGAGAGGTCCACCGCGGTTCCGTTCAGCTCCACCTCGGGCGAATACCCGGCGGCGTCGGTCACCAGGACCATGTCGGCCTCGAGGGATCCGGCGACGCCGAGCCCCGCGATATCGACGAACCTGGACAGCCGGGGCACATCGATCCGCGCCTCGACCCGCGCGCTCCGGTCCTCCGCGCCCCGGTTGAGCCGTGCCCTCCCGTTCAGCTTGGCGCCGCGGGCGGCCATCGAGAGGTTGTCCAGAAGGACGGGGCCGCCGTCGTTCGGGATCGTAACCGTTGACGCCCCCCGCAGTCCGTCCGGAGCGGCGAGGTTGGCGGTGACCACCCAGCCGGCCGCCCGCTCCGCCGCCTCCCCGCCGATCTCGGCGGGCCCGGACAACGCCGGAACGAACCGGCCGAGATCGTCGAGGGACATTTGGAAGGTCAAGTCGCTCCGCCCGGTCGCGACTGAGCCGCCGGCCCGCGCGGAAATCGCCGCGGTCTCGATGGAGAAATCGCGCAATTCGACCCCGTCGGTGGTTCTGGCGGCGTCGACGCGCAGTCTGCTTTCCCCCAGAAGAAGCGGGTCGACGGAGGGATTCCGGATCGAGAGGTCGCCGGCCGTCGCCTCGAGGATCAGGTCGAACGCCCCGGTCAGGAGCGCGAAGCTGCCGACAAGGTCCGCGGAGATTCCGCCTTCCAGCGGAGCGCCCACCAAACCCTCGAGCCGCGACAGGTCCGGCGTGTCGAGCCGCAGATCCAGATCCGCGCCGTATCCGCTCGCGAATCCGCCGAGCGCGGCCGAACCGGCGAGATCCAACCCGCCCGCGGATAAAACCATGTCGGTCAGACGGAGCCGGGATCCCCGGCTCCACGCGACCAGTCCCGTCAAATCCATTTCGCGCCCGAACGCGCGTTCCAAAGCCGCGTCGCCGAAATCGACTCCGGCCGCGGTGAGCGCCACATCCGCCGCGATCCCCGAAGTCCCGTCGCCGGCCCCGCCACCGCGGCGGATTGTTCCATCGATTTCCATGTCCAGCGTTTCCACGTCGACCAAGCCGGTCGCGAGTCCCCCGACACGTCCGGACAGTCTCCACCCGTCGCCTTCCGTTCCGTCGAACCGCGCTGTCAGCCGCGCGGACGCGACCTCCACCGGTTCACCGGGTGTGGGCAGGCGCACCCCGTCGTCCCCGGCCGAGATGTCGATGACCAGGGCGAACGCGTCGGGAAGGCGGTCCTCCGCCAGCGAGAGGGTTCCATCGATGGCGACCTGCGCGGCGCGGAGTCGCATGCGCTCCACTTCGATCCGCCCCTCCGGATGCGCAATGGCGCGTACGTCGAGCGTCAGGTCGTCGCCGAAGAAATCGCGGTATTCCGGCGCGAACATTGGGGCGAGGCCACCGCCAAGGCCGAGGGAGACGACGCGCATCGAATCATCGTTCACGCCTAGCGCCACGGTCCCGGCGAGCCGTTCCGCGCCGCCCGACCGGAGGTCGATAACCGCCAGGAAATCGTCGGGGGGCCCGGCGCCCGAGATACCCAGCGCCACCGAGGGCAGGCCGGGCAATTCCAGATAGGTCGCGGCGAGGCCACCCTCCGCTTCCGCGAGATCGAGATCGAAGATCAATTCCCGGCTCTCGTTGTCGAACGACGCGGACAGCGCGAATCTTCCGTCCGGCCCGCCCACCCGGTCGATCCCGAGATTGGCGCGCCCCGCCCCTCCCTCCAACTCGAGATCGCCTTCGACGGCCAGTGTCAGGGGATCTCCCGCGATGGCCGGGCCCAACTCCACGCGTCCGGCGCCGATTCGGTCGATGTTCACGGAAACCGGAAGCACCGGCAGCGTGAAATTCCACGCTTCGGGCGTCATCGCGGCGGGGGCGGAGGCCGGGAGCCTGTCCAGGACGACCCGCTCCGCCGTCAACCGCCCTATTTCGATCCGCCCCCCGAGGATGGCTCCGCGGTCGATCGAGAGGACCGCGTTGTCGACGGTGAGCCAGATCCCGTCGCCATCCGCGATGGTCATCCGCTCCATCGTCGCCACGGACGAAAGGGCTCCGCGGAATCCGGTGATATCGATGACGCGGCCGGCGTCGCTCAGCGCGAGTTCGAGCAAGCGGGTCAGCCAACCCTCGTCGTCGCTTTGCGCCCCGGCGACGGCCGGGGTCAGCAGAAACGCGATGAGGATCGCCGCTCCACGCATCAGAAGGCCTGTCCCAATCCGACATAGATTCGCAGATTGCCTTGGTCCTCTTCGAAGACCGGGGAGGCGAGGTCCACCCGGATCGGGGAGAAGCCCGTCAGGTAGCGGAACCCGAGGCCGGCGCCGTAGTGGGTGTTGTCGTAATCCCAGAACGCGGAGGACTCGCCGATGTGTCCCTCGTCGAAGAACGCCACCAACTGCACGCTTTCCGAAAGCCCCGCGCGGAATTCGCCGTTGAATCCGAGAAAGGACTTTCCGCCGGAAGTCACGCGCCCGCTCCTCACGTTCAAGGATTGGTAGGGCTGCCCGCGGACCGTGCCGCCGCCGCCCGACAGGAACAGGATCTCGGGGGGGGAGCCGCTGATTTCGGGGCCGCGGAGCGCGCCGACCTGCGCCCGCCCCGCCAGAATGTACCTGTTGAGACCGCCGAAGGAGAAATAGGCCCTTCCGTCCAAAGCCGTCCGGGCGCCCGACTCCAGGTTCTCGACCCCGGTGAACGGCGTCACGTTGGCCTTGGCGTAGACCCCCCCGCGCGGATTCGGATTCCCTTCGCGCCTGTCGAGCGTCGCGTTGGCCGGAAGCACGAGATATTGGAATGTCCTGTCTCCGAATCCGTCGGAGGCGCCCGTGAAGCGGTAACCGGCCCCGACACCCGCCGAGTAGGTGTCGGTTATCCTCCGTTCGAGCGACAGGGTCGCGCCGAACAGGTTGGCGTCGTAGAGGGCTTCGTTGAGCCGACGCTCTTCGACGCTCGCGAGGAAGTCGGTATCGGAATTGAATGTCGCCGGACGACGGTACCGCAGGGCCGTCGCGTAGTCGATGCCGCTGGTTTCGCCCGCGAGTCCGGTCGCCTCGCCCTCGACCCGGAGACTGTCCGCGTTGTATGTGAGATTCCGGAAGAGATGGAAGGCGTTCACCGACAAACCGTCGACCGTGTCGATCTCGGCCCCGACCCCGAACCTGCGTGGCTCGGCGTCGACCGTCTCCAACTCGAGGTCCAGCGAATTGTCCGGCCCCAATTCTTCCGCTTCGTCCAGCTCGACCGCCCGGAAAGCCCCCGTCCCGCGCATCCGCCGGGCCATCCTGGCGACGACCGCCGGGTCGTAGACCGAATCGGCCGGAAAATCCGCGATGGCCCTGATGCGGCTTTCCCGCACCGCGCTGTCGCCTTTAAGGACAAGGGATCCGAAGGTCGCCTTCGGCCCCGGACTCAGAACGATATCCGCCGAAAGTTCGCCGGCCCGGTGGTCCGCCTCGATCCGTTGCTCCACGACGCGCGCTTTCGGGTGCCCCTCCGCGCGCCATCCATCCACTCCCAATCCGGCGAATTCGCCGATCACCTCCGCCCCGGCGGGGCGTCCCACGCGGAAGAGCCGCGCCCTTTCGGGGGCGATAGCCGGAGGCCGGGGCGACATCTCGGCGTGGGAGAAGGTGAAGAGCGGCCCGGTTTCGATATCGATGAGAACCTCCTCGACCTTTTCCGCCCGGGCGACGGGGCCGGGCAACGCGGCTTCCTGCCCGTCGACTTTGATGCTGATCACCGCTCCGTAATAGCCCGCGTTATACATCGCGCGGATGAGCCACCAATAGTCCGCCTGCGCGGCGGCCAGAATGTCGGCGGGATCCGTGCGGCCTTCCCGCTCGGCGATGATGACGGTCGAGGCCGCGCGGATGTCCCGCACGAGAGCCTCGTCGGCGTCGGTGAGGATGCGGATATCGAGCGGGAGGGCGGAATCGGGACAAAACGACAAGCCGAGCCAAATGACCGCCACCATGAAATACCGTCGCAGCACGCCGAAGCCTTCGATTCCGGACGTCGCGCCGCCCTTGAACCGCCGTAAACGAATCGGGGCGGATGTTCCACGGGAACGGCTGGCGAACACGGTTGGGGCGAAAACCAACCGTCATCGGCGCCGAAATCCATCGGATGCGCGGCCCCCGCCGTCCCGCGGACGCCGCGCTCCGTGGCGTGGAAACGCATCTGGAGGGGAATCGCGCGCTTGACACATCGCCCGCCAAGGCGAACCATGCACTCCGGAACCGCAACGCTTTCCCCGCTTCACGAATTGGCGGAAGCGCGGCGCGGACGGTTGGTTCGAATCGACCGCCCGGTGACGGACCGGGGCATCGCGAGCGGCGTCCACATTGTGTAGGAGTAATCATGGCCACCCGAATCAAGGTCGCGCCCCTTGTGGGAATCGACGACATCGACGCCGGCGTCCCGGACGGCATCGACATCCTGTCCGAACACCGGATCACCGGCGGCGCGCTCGCCCAATTCGCTTCTCCAGTCGGCGAAGGCTCCTCCGCCGCGGGCGGTGCGGATGCCGACGGGGCTTCCGGGGAGCGCCCGTTCGAGGCGGCGGCCCGGCTGCTTCATCAGGCGGAGGAGGCCGCCCTCTTTTGGAGGGAGACCGCTTGGGACGACGACCGCGCGGCCGAAACCATGGACTTCACATTCATCGACCTTGTCGGCCTCACCACCGAGGAGGCCGGGAAATTCATCGATACGCATCCGGAATTCGAGTCCGTCGCCTTGGTGGGGTTGGACGAGGACGCGTCGCGGAAAGCCTTCGAGGCGGCGCGTCCCAACCCCGAGGATCTCGCCGAAGCCGAATTGTCCGCCGAATTGTCGAGGATTCGGGAGGCGCACTCCACCGTGGTGCACGGCCTCATGTCCCCGACCAAAACCACGAGGCGGAGGTTGAGGTCCGGCGAAGCCGTCGCCGCAATCGGCGAACTGCTGAGCGCCGCCGAGGCGGGAATCCGCGGGAGGCGCCCTCTCCCCGGGGACAAAGGCATGAACGACATGTTTGGATTCAATGCAGAGGAGCAGGATCAGATCGACCGCAAGAAGGTGACCAGGGACGCCGAAATCCAACGGATGCGAAGCTTTCACGATCTCGTGGTCGGCGCGCTCGAAGGCGCGGAGAAAGCGAT
>JANQKA010000312.1 GCA_028281405.1 Hasllibacter sp.
GCCGGCGACTTGGGGTGAACACCACACCTGTTGCGATGGAGCACCGGCGACTTGGGCGTGAACACATCAACGGTTGATGATTGTGTTCGACGTCCTTCATCGATTCGCGTTGACCATTACGCGGCCCGCGCTGCTGATTCCTTCGAACCGCTGGTGCTCCGGTGGTCGGCGACCCCAACGATTCGCGTTGTTATCATTGCGGCATGCGCTGCCGATTCCATCAATACCGCCTGCGCTCAGCTTGGGTTCCCGTCCGCGATTCGGAGGACTCCGCTCCCGGGAGGATGGAAGAGGTTCCGCCCGCCCTCTGGTCGGTCGGAGTCCGGCGGGCGGATTGGGAAAGATGGAATCGACTCTTCCGGAAATCGAATATACCTTGTCCCGATCGAACCGATGAGGTCCGCCATGTTCCTGTCCCCGTGCGGCGCGCCAGGAAGCGAATCGTTCAAGCACCCCGCGGGTGGGGAAGGGCATCTCTCCACCGGGGACCGCCGCGGTGATTCCATCTCCGGGAAGGAAGGCCGCGGTTCCTCCTTCGATCGGGTGAATGATGGCTTAAACGCCGGGCGTGTGCCGGAAGAATTTCACCCCTTGGAGCCGGTTGACGGTATCCTTTCCTGGGAGGGGCGCCGGGATTTTGACTCCGGGGATTTCCGCTGTGAAGTATTCGTGGGTGACGGGTGCGGAAGGATTCCCGTCGAAGGCGTTCGGGAAAGCGCTTCCGACAGACCGGAGCTGGGGGGCGTATTCCACCGGTGCGCGCGCGGGAGTCTCCTCCTCGGGAAGCGGGACGCGTATCCAGCCTCCGGGCGAGCTCTGGGTGGTTTCATTGCCGCGGCGTTCGCGAATTTCTTTGCCTTACACGGGCGCGTCGAGATTCCCTACGGGAACGCACGCGGGTATGCCGCAATCCGGAATGGATGCGCGTTTTCTCCCGTCGTAAACGGGCGCGGGTATATTTCGCCGACCAGGGTCGCGGGAGTGTCGCTGGGATTGAGGTCGCGGGAACCATCCCGAATTCCCAATGCGCGGGCCGCGTCCGTTTACCGAACTCTCAACAGGCCGACGTCGCCGGGCGGGGGGATGACTTCTTCAGCCCGCGGGCGGGTCGCATCGCGATGGACGGGCGGGCCGCCTGGACTCTTCCGCATGATTTCCTCCACTCGAGCGCGGGTCTCATCGGCTGGGCGGAATCACTCCACTGCCCGACCATATTTCCTCCATGCGCGCCGGGTGTCATCCGACACCGCGTCGGCGACCGGGTCGAATGTCCACTTCCTCCACGCGCACTCCGGTTGCATCCGACTCCGCTGCGGCGGCCGGGCCGCATGTCCACTTCCTCCATGTGCGCGCAGGCCGCAACCGACTTCGCGGCTGCGTCCGGGCCGGGTGTCCTCTTCCTTCGCGCGCGCGCAGGTCGCAACCGTCTCCGCGGAGGCGGCCGGGTCAAACGTCCGCTTCCTCCACGCGCACTCTGGTTGTATCCGGCTCCGCTGCGGCGGCCGGGCAGCATGTCCACTTTCTCCTCGTGCGCGCAGGCCGCATTCGACTTCGCGGCCGCGTCCGGGCCGAGTGTCCTCTTCCTTCGCGCGCGCACAGGTCGCATCCGTCTCCGCGGAGGCGTCCGGGTCGAACGTCCGCTTCCTCCAAGCGCGTGAGGGTCGCAACCAATACCTTGTCGTCGACCGGATCGAATGTCCTCTTCGAACACGCGAGCGCGTCGGCATCCCGTCCCAACCAAAGTGTTCTCGAGCATGCGCATGAATTTTTCCAAGCGTGTGCGGGTCGCTTCGGGGCGCGGGGGTCATCCGAGCCGCGCCTCGATTGGTGAGCCATCCCGCTTCCGATCGAGCGGATTCCGTTACGGGACGGCAAGATCGAGGACGTTGGAGTCGCTTCCGCGTCGGGAAGAATTGGTGGTCGGGCGATGCCGTCTCCTTTGATTCGGTTCTATTTCGCCTACGCGGACCGCGCGGCGCCGAAGGTTCTCGAGCGCCGTCTCGCCAATGGAAGGGAGGACGCCGACCGCGTCGGCGAACGCCGCGGCGAAGCCGGCCTGCCGCGACCGGACGGCCCCCTTCTTTGGTTCCACGCGGCGAGCGTGGGGGAGGCGGTGTCGATCCTTGATCTCGTGAGGGATCTCGGCGCGGACGATCCGGAATTGCGGTTTCTGATCACGACGGGCACCCGAACCTCGGCCCAGGTGCTGGGCCAGAGGCTTCCGGAAGCCGCGCTCCATCAGTACGTCCCGCTGGATTCGGGCCCGTTCGTCAGGAGGTTTCTCGATCACTGGAAGCCCGACCTCGCCGTCTGGACCGAAAGCGAG
>JANQKA010000313.1 GCA_028281405.1 Hasllibacter sp.
GACGCCCGTGACGGGAGCCCTGGTTTATTTCCTCTGCATCATCGGCGGCCAGTTGATCGGCTCCGCACTGATCGATCATTTCGGCGCGTTCGGCCTCGAGGAGCGCGGGATTACGTGGCGGCGGATGGCCGGCATCGGGCTTGTCGTCGTGGGGGCGTTGTTGGCGGCGACCGCCGACGGTCGACGGGCCTAGCCGCCGTGGGGAGGTCGGGGCGGATCGCCGAAGGGAGGGGAGGAATCGCCTCCCGGGGCGGAAAAGGAATTACCGCCGCCGGGCTGAAAGGGAGCGGATCGCGGAAGGGCCGGGCGGAAGCCCACCCGGGCGCGCGGAAACGGAATGGCCGCCGCGGAGCGGCGAGGGGGTGAGCCGCCGAAGGGCGGAACGGAATCGCCGCCGGGGTGGAACGGGTGAACCGCCGGGGGGCGGAGAATGGAGTGGACCGCCGAAGGGCGGGAAGGAAAAGCCGCCCCGCGGGCGGAAACGGAAGAACCGCCGCGAGGCGGCGAGGGGGCGAGCCGCCGAAGGGCGGAACGGAATCGCCGCCGGGGTGGAACGGGTGAACCGCCGAGGGGCGGAGAATGGAGTGAACCGCCGAAAGGCGGGAAGGAAAAGCCGCCCCGCGGGCGGAAACGGAAAAACCGCCTCGAGGCGGCGAGGGAGCGAGCCGCCGAAGGGCGGAACGGAATCGCCGCCGGGGTGGAACAGGTGAACCGCCGAGGGGTGGAGAATGGAGTGGACCGCCGAAAGGCGGAAAGGAAAAGCCGTCCCGCGGGCGGAAACGGAAGAACCGCCGCGAGGCGGCGGGGGAGCGAGCCGCCGAAGAGCGGAACGGAATCGCCGCCGGTGGCGAAACGAAAGAACCGCCGCGGCGCGGAGTGGATTGGATCTCCGGGAGGCGGGGGCATCAACTCCGCAAGGGGACGGAAACGGAAGGGCCGCCGAAAGGCGGAGAGGGAGTGGACCGCCGGATGGCGGGACGGAAAAGCCGCCGGAAGGCGGAGACGAACGAATCGCCCGAGGGCGGAGAAAGGACGGAGAAAGACATGTCGCGCGCGCTCATGCCAAATCTTCTGACGCCCCGGGATCTGGAGCCGAATTGGCGCTGGGAGGGCCGCATTCCCGCCTGGGGTCACACCTCGGTGGATTTCGAGCGGCGGGTCGATCACGACCGCCTGCGGCGATACCGTCTGGCGCGGACGCGCCAAGCGTTGCTGGAGTCGCCCGCGGGAACGCTGCTGTTGTTCGACGTGAACAACATCCGATACGTTTCGGCCACCAAGATCGGCGAATGGGAGCGGGACAAGATGTGCCGCTTCTGCCTGCTGACCGGGGACGACAGCCCCTACGTCTGGGATTTCGGATCGGCGGCCGTGCATCACCGGAAACACTCCGACTGGCTGGAGCCCGACCATTGCCTCGCGGGCGTGGTCGGAATGCGTGGAACCATCCCGCCGGAATTCGGTCTTATGAAGAAATACGCCAAGCAGATCGCCGGCCTGATCCGGGACGCGGGCATGGCCGACATGCCGGTGGGGGTGGACTACGCCGAGACGGCCATGTTCCACGCGCTGCGCGACGAGGGGCTGGAGGTCGTCGATGGCCAGCAGATCATGCTGGCGGCGCGCGAAATCAAGAATTGGGACGAGATCCAGCTTTTGACTCAGTCCGCTTCCATGGTCGACGGCGTCTACCACATGATCTACGAAGAGCTCAAACCCGGCGTGCGCGAGTCCGACATCGTCGCCTTGTCGAACAAGATGCTCTACGAGATGGGGTCGGACGACGTGGAGGCGATCAACGCGATATCCGGGGAGCGCTGCAATCCGCATCCGCACAACTTCACGGATAGATATTTCCGTCCCGGCGATCAGGCGTTTTTCGATATCCTGCAGGCCTATCAGGGCTACCGCACCTGCTATTACAGAACCTTCAACATCGGCCGCTCAACGCCGGCGCAGAACGACGCCTACGTCAAGGCGCGGGAATGGCTGGACGCCGCGATTCAGGCGATCAAGCCGGGAGTGACCACCGACGCGGTTGCCAAACTTTGGCCGACGGCGGAAAGCATCGGGTTTCCCTCGGAGGACGCGGCCTTCGGCCTGCAGTTCGGCCACGGGCTGGGTCTGGCGCTGCACGAGAGACCGATCATCAGCCGCGCCGTCAGTTTGGATCATCCGATGGAGATCCGGACCGGCATGGTGTTCGCCCTTGAAACCTATTGCCCGGCGACCGACGGCTACTCGGCGGCGCGCATCGAGGAGGAGGTCGTGGTGACCGACACGGGATGCGAGGTGATCTCGCTGTTTCCGGCGGAGGAATTGCCGATCGCCAACAGGTACTGAATCCCGGATCGGGAGCGCCGCCTCCGACCGGGTCCGCGCGCGGCCAGAATTTCCGCGCCGGAGAAGCCGAATATCAGGCGCTGGGCGAACAACCCTCGGCGCTGGACGAAACGAATGTCCGCCCCCGGGCGGAGCCACAGTCCCGGCGACGGGAGAATTGAATGCCCGCCACCGGGCGTAACCACCGGCCAGGGGTCGGGCGAGACGAGTGTCCGCCGCCGGGAGGACCACCCGCCAGACCTTGGACCAAGCGAATTCCCGCCGCCGGGCGGAACAATTGGCCCGGCGAAGGGCGAAAGGAATGTCCGCCGCCGGGCCGGAGCCACAGGCCCGGTGTCGGGCGAAACGAATGCCCGCCGCCAGGCGTAACCACCTGCCAGGGGTCGGGCGAGACGAGTGTCCTTCGCCGGGCGGACCACCCGCCAGACCTTGGGCCAAGCGAATTCCCGCCGCCGGGCGGAACAATTGGCCCGGTGAAGGTCGAAAGGAATGTCCGCCGCCGGGCCGGAGCCACAGGCCCGGTGTCGGGCGAAACGAATGTCCGCCGCCGGGCTGAACAACCGGCCCGGCGCCGGTCGAAACGAATGTCCGTCGCCGGGCGGAACCATTGTTCCGGCGTATGGCTGGGCGAATGTCCGGCTCCGGGCGAAACAACCGGCCCGTGTCGGGCGAAACAGAGTGTCCGGCGCCGGACGAAGCGAATTGCCGCGCCGGGCGGAACCGAAATAGCCGCGCCGGGCGGGAACACCCGATCGGCGCCAAACAAAAACACTCGCCCCGCGCTGGACGAGGCCAGCGCCCGGAGGACCACATGCCGGACAATACCAACCGCAACGCCGACGATTATCTGAGGATGTATCGTCAAATGGTCCGAATCAGGACTTTCGAGGACAACGCGAATCGGTTGTACCTCTCGGCCAAAATGCCCGGCCTCACCCATATGTATTCGGGGGAGGAGGCGGTCGCCGTGGGAATCTGCGAAGCCCTTCGGCCGACCGACCGGATCACCTCGACGCACCGCGGGCACGGGCATTGCGTGGCGAAGGGAGCGTCGTTCAAGGAGATGTTCTGCGAATTGCTGGGCAAGGCCGAGGGTTACTGCCGCGGAAAGGGCGGGTCCATGCACATCGCCGACCAGGCCAACGGCAACCTCGGCGCCAACGCCATCGTCGGCGGATCAATGGGAATCGCGACAGGCTCGGCCTTGGCGGCAAAGCGGCTCGGCAGGGACGACGTCACAGTGTGTTTCTTCGGCGACGGCGCCACGGCGCAGGGGCTGATGTACGAGGTGATGAACATGGCGGCCCTCTGGAGCCTGCCTGTGATCTACGCCTGCGAGAACAACATGTATTCGGAATACACGAAAACCGAGGAGATCGCCGCCGGCGAGATCACCGCTCGGGCCTCGGCGTTCGGGATCGAGGCGCACCGGGTGGACGGGCAGGACGTTCTCGAGGTCAATGCCCTGACAGAGCGTCTGGTCGAGCGGTGCCGGCGGGGCGGCGGGCCGTTTTTCGTGGAACTGATGACCTACCGCTATCACGGCCACCATGTGGGCGACATCGACCGCGAATATTACCGCTCGAAAGAGGAGGAGCGGGATTGGAAGGAGAACCGCGACCCGATTTCGCGCCTCGGCGCGTGGCTGGTCGAACAGAATATCGCGTCGAAGGACGAAATCCGGGCCATGGACGGGAAAATCGCGGAGGACGCCGCCGCCGCGGTCGAGCACGCGCTCGCCGCGCCCTATCCGCCGGCCGGGGAGGTGGACATGCACGTGTTCACCGACATCCGCCACGCGGCACCGGTTATAGGCGGCTGAGGAGGACGGGGAATGCGCGAGATCACGCTGAGCCGGGCGGTCAACGAGGCGTTGGCCGAGGAGATGCGCCGGGATTCGACGGTGTTCGTCATCGGCGAGGATGTGGCCGAGGCGGGCACTCCGTTCAAGGTGCTGTCGGGCCTGGTGGAGGAATTCGGGACCGACCGCGTAGTCGACACGCCTATTTCGGAGCCCGGATTCATGGGAATCGCCGTCGGCGCGGCGATGACGGGGCTGCGTCCCGTAGTGGACCTGATGTTCGGGGATTTCCTATTTCTGGTTATGGACCAGCTCTGCAATCAGGCGGCGAAAACGCACTACATGTCCGGCGGGAAACTCAACGTGCCCCTGGTTCTGCGCACCAATCTGGGGGCCACGCGCCGCTCCGCCGCGCAGCATTCGCAATCACTGCACGCCCTCGTGGCGCACATACCGGGACTGAAGGTCGCGCTTCCATCCTCGGCGTTCGAGGCCAAGGGACTTCTGAAGGCCGCCATCCGGGACGACAATCCGGTGGTGATATTCGAGGACAAGTTGATGTACCAGGAAAAGGCTCCGGTGCCGGAAGAGGAATTCCTGATTCCCCTGGGCGAGGCCAAGGTTCTGCGCGAGGGCGGCGACATCACCCTGATCGGCACCTCGTCCATGCGGAAGGTGTGCGAGACCGCGGCGGATGAATTGGCCGCGGAGGGCGTCAGGGCCGAGGTCATCGACCCGCGTTCCATAGTGCCGCTCGACGAGGCGACGCTGCTGGCTTCCGTGAAAAAGACGGGACGCGCCATCGTGGTGGACGAGGGCCACAGAAACTATGGAGTGACCGGCGAGATCGCGGCGCGATTGAACGAGAAGGCGTTTTACCATCTCGACGCGCCGGTACTGCGGATGGGCGCGATGGACGTGCCGGTTCCGTTTTCCCCGGCGCTGGAGGATTTGACGGTCCCCACTTCGGAGAAGCTCGTGGAATTGGCGAGGAAGCTGGCGGCGGGGGAGATGATCCATGCCGCATGACGTCGTCATTCCGGCGTGGGATGGGGCGCGGAATACCTGCGTGATCGCGGTTTGGCGCAAGCGTCCGGGCGACGCGGTGGCGCGGGGAGACGTGCTGTTCGAAATGGAGGCCGGTGGTTCGACGACAACGGTCGAGGCGGCCGCGTCGGGATATCTTGCGGACGTTTCCGCCGGGGACGGCTGCGAGGTGCCCGCGGGACGCGTGGTGGCCCGAATCATCGATTCGAGCGGATTTCCGGTTGGCGCGGGCTTGGATTCCGGTGCCGGCGCGGCCGACGGGGGCGCTGATGCCCGTACCGGAGTCCGGATCGACGCGGATGTCGAGGTCGGGGAGGGGGCGTTTTACTCCGAGGAATTGCCCGAGGGCCGCGAGGTGATCATGCCGGTGCTCGGGATGGCTCAGGACAGCGGCTTGTTGGTCAATTGGCTCGTCGATCTTGGAGCGAAGGTGTCCGCGGATGATCCGCTCTTCGAAGTCGAGACCGACAAAAGCGTCGTGGAGGTGCCCGCGGGCGCCGATGGCTATCTGGCCGCGCAACTGGCCGAACCCGGCGAGGAGGTGCCGACCGGCGGGACCATCGCGATCCTATCCGCGACTCCGCCGGAGAGCACCATCCGGCGCGGGGCCGAAAGCGCGCAAGCGCCGGAAGGCCATCCCGCGAAGCCGGGAGGCGCTCCGGCGACACCGCGAACCGGGCCCACCGGTCCTGGATCCGCTTCGGCGACGCCGGGATTTTCTTTTGCCCCGTCCAGGGCGGTTCCGATGGCATCGGAGAGCGCGTCGACCACACGGAGGCCGGATCCGGGAGCATTCTGGAACGGCCTGTCGGAGGAGGAGTCGCTTCCGGGCGTGGGAGAATACAGTCGAAATGCGGGGAAGGAATCCCCGACGCTGGGAAACTCCGCGGCCGCGGGACCGTCCCGAATGGAGGCCCGGAAAAACGGGAGTTCCGGATCGGCGCGCGTTCTCGCCTCGCCAAAGGCGCGGCGCATGGCCTTGCGGGAAGGCTTGGATCTGGCGCGGCTGGCGGAGGCGGGACATCCGCAGCCATTCCACG
>JANQKA010000314.1 GCA_028281405.1 Hasllibacter sp.
GTTCCGCATTCCAAGGTGATTCGGAGGCCGTCGCCCAACCGCGCCAACGTGAGGACTGGCGCCTCTTCTGGCCCGAGCGCCAAGTCGGTCACGCGGGACGCCCGCAAGTCGCGCAGAATCAGGTCCGGCGGGACGGCTTCGATCTCGGCGACCTCCCCGAGCGCGCCGGACGGCACGGAATACACGCGGCGGTCGTCGTGGAATTCGACGGCGACCGCGATTCCCCGCCCCAGGCATCCGCCCGCCAAACCCGCCAGCAACGCCCGCGAATCGGTGAGGCCCGCTTGATTAGCCGCCCACTCGCAAAACCCGGAAAGCCCTTCCCCGGGAACTTCCGCGGTAAGCCGCCGGCCCGCGGATTGTGATTCGAACCGTGGTTCCGGCACATCGCGGAACGCCCTGAGGGTTTCGATGTCCTTGGCGTGGAATGGCTGCGGATGGCCCGCCTCCGCCAGCCGCGCCAGATCCAAGCCTTCCCGCAACGCCATGCGCCGCGCCTTTGGCGAGGCTAGAACGCGCGCCGAGCCGGTACTCCCGTTCTTTCGGGCCTCCATTCGGGACGGTCCCGCGGCTGCGGAGTTTCCCGGCGTCGGGGATTCCTTCCCCGCATGTCGACGGTTTTCTCCCGCGCCCGGAAGCGACGCCTCCTCCGACAGGCCGTTCCAGAATGCTCCAGGATCCGGCCTCCGTGTGGTCGACGCGCTCTCCGATGCCATCGGAACGGACCCGGACGGGGCCGAAGAAAATCCCGGCGTCGACGAAGCGGACCCAGGATCGGTGGGCCCGGTTCGCGGTGTCGCCGGAGCGCCTCCCGACTTCGCGGGATGGCCTTCCGGCACTCGCGCGCTTTCGGCCCCGCGCCGGATGGTGCTCTCCGGCGGAGTCGCGGAGAGGATCGCGATGGTCCCGCCGGTCGGCACCTCCTGTCCGGGTTCGGCCAGTTGCGCGGCAAGATAGCCATCGGCGCACGCGGGCACCTCCACGACGCTTTTGTCGGTCTCGACTTCGAAGAGAGGATCATCCGCGGACACCTTCGCTCCAAGATCGACAAGCCAATTGACCAACAAGCCGCTGTCCTGAGCCATCCCGAGCACCGGCATAATCACCTCGCGGCCCTCGGGCAATTTCTCGGAGTAAAACGCCCCCGCCCCGACCCCGACATCCGCGTCGATCCGGACTCCGATGCGGGCAAAAGCGCCCCCGTCGGCCGCGCCGGCACCGGAATCCAAGCCCGCGCCGACCGGAAATCCGCTCGAATCGATGATTCGGGCCACCACGCGTCCAGCGGGCACCTCGCAGCCGTCCCCGGCGGAAACGTCCGCCAGATATCCCGACGCGGCCGCCTCGACCGTTGTCGTCGAACCACCGTCCTCCATTTCGAACAGCACGTCTCCCCGCGCCACCGCGTCGCCCGGACGCTTGCGCCAAACCGCGATCACGCAGGTATTCCGCGCCCCGTCCCGCGCCGGAATGACGACGTCATGCGGCATGGATCATCTCCCCCGCCGCCAGCTTCCTCGCCAATTCCACGAGCTTCTCCGAAGTGGGGACCGTCAAATCC
>JANQKA010000347.1 GCA_028281405.1 Hasllibacter sp.
CGTCGCCAGCGGGTCTCCGACGGCATCCGCGTTGGCGGTCAGTCCGGCTTCGACCGCGGCACGCTTGCGCGCGAGTCCCGCGTCGTCCACGCCCGTCCCGCGCCCAACCCAATCGCCCCCCTCCAAGGACGCCGCGATTGCAGCGGCGGCCGTTGTGTTCCCAATGCCCATCTCGCCCACAACGAGCGTGTCCGCCTCCGTGTCCACGGTGGACCAGCCCGTCGCCAGCGCCTCGAGACATCCCTCCACACTCATCGCGGGGCCTTTGGTGAAGTCGGAGGTCGGATCTTCCAAGGACAAAGGCACCACGTCCAGCCGGGCGCCCGCGATCGCGGCGAGTTGGTTGACCGCCGCGCCGCCGGATTCGAAGTTCTTCACCATCTGCGCCGTGACTTCCGACGGGAACGCCGAAACCCCCAGCGCGGCCACCCCGTGATTGCCCGCGAACACGGCGACCTGAGGCCGCTCCATCGTGGGAATCGCCCTGCCCTGCCAGCCAGCCATCCAGACAGCCAATTCCTCCAGTCGGCCAAGCGCTCCCGGAGGTTTCGTCAACTGTTCGTTGCGCGCCGCCGCGGCGGCGCGCGCTTCGTCATCCTCCGCCGGAGCCGCGCGCAAAAGTTCCAAGAACCTCGCGAAACTGTCGAAGGGTTTGGATAACATGGTGAACCGCCTTACCAACTCGCGCCACGCTCTAAGCCGCCACGCCATCCGAAGGAAGCATCCGATGGACCAATTCGACAGCGACAGGGACAGTCTCGTACATCCGTGGGATCCGGTGCTGGCCATCGGTCTCCTGACGCGCTTTCCCACGCCCCGGGTGGACGACGACGTGGTCTCCGCCCGAAGGGCGGCCGCGTCCTGGGCCTGGCCATTGGCCGGGATGGCCGTCGCGCTGCTATCGGCCTTTTGCGCCGCGGTCGCCATGCGGTTCGGAATCGCCCCGGCGGGCGCCGCGCTGGTCGCCATCGGAGTTTCCACGGCGGCCACGGGCGCGCTGCACGAGGACGGCCTCGCGGATTGCGCCGACGGCTTCTGGGGCGGAGCCACTTCGGAGCGGCGGTTGGAGATCATGGCGGACAGCCGGATCGGCGTCTTTGGCACGCTCGCGTTGGTTTTGTCGGTATCCGCCCGCTGGTGGGCCCTTTCGACGATCTTCGCCGCCGGCGGTCCCGCGGGCCCCTTGGTGGCCGCGGCGATGCTGTCCCGCGCTCCAATGGCCGTGGTCATGGCCGTTTTGCCCGCCGCGCGGCCCGGCGGCCTGAGCCACGGGGTCGGAACCCCCCTCCCCCGCGCGGCGGCGCTCGGAGTCCTCCTGGCGTGCGTTGGCGCGATCCTGGCCGTCGGCCCCGCCGCAGGCCTCCGCGCCCTGCTGTGGGCCGCGGCCGCGTCCTGGGCGACCGCGTTTCTGGCGAAGCGAAAGATCAGCGGTCAGACCGGCGACGCCCTGGGGATGACGCAGCAGGCGGCGGAAACCGCGGCGCTGTTCGCCCTCGCCGCCGGAGCGGCGGCGGGCTGACGGATCATTCGAGTTCCGCCATCACCTCGTCGGAAGCTTCGAAATTTGAGGTGACGCGCTGTATGTCGTCGTCGTCCTCCAGTGTCTCGAGCAGTTTCATGAGTTTCCGCATTCCATCGAGGTCGACCTCGGTCGTGGTCGTGGGCTTCCAGACCAGCGCGGTTTCCATCGCCTCTCCGTATTGAGCTTCGGGCGCCGCGGAAACCTCGTTGAGATCGGAGTCCGCGGTCCAGATCACGAAACAGTCCCCGGAATTCTCGAGATCCTCGGCTCCGGACTCGATGACCGCCGTCATGAGCGAATCCTCGTCGCCAACCGATTCCGGATAGACGATCTGGCCCTTGCGCTCGAACATGAACCCAACGGAACCCGTCTCGCCGAGGCTCCCCCCGTTCTTGCCGAAAGTCGAACGGACGGTGGAGGCCGTGCGGTTGCGGTTGTCGGTCATGGCTTCGACGATGACGGCCACGCCGCCCGGGCCGTATCCCTCGTAGCGGATCTCCTCGTAGTTGTCGCCCTCGCCGCCGACCGCCTTCTTGATGGCGCGGTCGATATTGTCGTTTGGCATCGACTGGGACTTGGCGGACTTAACCGCGAGGCGAAGGCGCGGATTCTTTTCCGGATCGGGATCGCCCATCTTGGCGGCGACGGTGATCTCCTTGGAAAGCTTGGAAAACAGCTTCGAACGCACCGCGTCCTGCCGTCCCTTGCGGTGCTGGATGTTCGCCCATTTCGAGTGGCCTGCCATGCCTCTGCTCCGTCTCTTGAAATCGGGCGTTTCGTAACCCGAATCGTCGGTATGTTCAACACGCGCCGCACCAGTCCGGAATTCGCCCTCCCGCGCCATCGGAGACCGGACCGCCGAGGAAATCCGCATGATCGTCGCGCGCCGCCGGAATGCCGCGGTCAACGGGTTGCCTTCCGGCCGCGCATCGCGACATTGTCCGGCGCCGGCAAAGGAAGAGGTCAATCCATGAGCGGTCTTCTCGCCCTTCTCGACGACGTGACCGCCCTGACGCGGTTGGCCGCGTCCCAAGTGGACGACGTCGTCGGCATGGCGGCGAAAGCGGGATCCAAGGCGGCGGGCGTGGTGATCGACGACGCGGCCGTGACCCCGAAATACGTCACCGGTCTGCCCGCCGCCCGCGAGTTGCCGATCGTCTGGAAGATCGGGCGGGCCTCCCTCTTCAACAAGATTTTCATCCTGTTGCCCGCCGCGCTCCTGCTGGACGCTTTCGCGCCTTGGCTTTTGACCCCGCTCCTGATGCTGGGCGGGGCCTATCTGTGCTTCGAAGGCGCGGAAAAGGTGTGGCACTGGATCGGACCCGGCCACGGTCACGCGCCCGACGCCGCCGATTCTCCTCCGCGGGATCCCGAACACCTCGAAAGGGAGCGGGTGGCGGGTGCGATCAAAACCGACTTCATCCTGTCGGCGGAAATAATGACGATCACACTTTCGGCGATCGAAGCCGACAGCCTTTGGATGACCGGCGTGGTTCTCGCGGTGGTCGGAGCGCTCATCACCGTGGCCGTCTACGGCGTCGTTGGAATCCTGGTGAAGGCGGACGACGTCGGCCTGCGGATGGCCGCCTCCGGCCGCTTCGCCCTCACGCGCGGGGTAGGCCGCGCCGTGGTGCGCCGAATGCCGCTCCTTCTCGAAGTCATGTCGACCGTCGGCACCCTCGCGATGCTCTGGGTGGGCGGGCACATCATCGTGGCCGGCCTCGCGGAGTTCGGAGTCGAAGCCGTTTACGACGCCATTCACCGAATTTCAGACGCGGCGGGCGCGGCGGTTTCCGGATTCGCCGGATGGTCGGCGCAGGCCGGCTTGGACGGCCTGTTCGGGCTGGTCGTCGGCCTCGTCCTGATCCCGATCGTCACCAAAGCGATTCTTCCCGTGGCCGCCCGCATCGGCGTGAAATAGAACCCCCCGCCGCCCTCAACCGACCAACCCGATCGGCGCCCGAACCGCGCCGACCAAGCTTCGTTCCGTCCCGGCCTCCTGCTTGGCGGCCAGTCCGATCG
>JANQKA010000358.1 GCA_028281405.1 Hasllibacter sp.
GGATTTGAGTGGGCTTTGAAACGGGATCCCAGGGAGATTCACCAAGCATCCGTCAAGGAGGGATGGATCCGGGTCGGTTGGACTGAAAGAAGATTCCCGCAGTCGTTGATGTCGGATTCCGGGGAAGGCGCTCGGGGTGTCGCGGAATCGTTTCGGGGCGGAGGTGCCGCGGGACTGGCGGGCCGGTCCGCTGATGACAAGAACCGCGAACCGCGATGGCGTGGAGATTCGTCCTCGGGGTGATTCGCTTCCGTCGACGGGCCGGGCGTTTGGCCGGATCGATTCGGCGGGGCGGTGGCGACCTGTTGATGAACCCGATGTGGCGCCGACTCGCTCCGAGGCGATGGTGGTGGCGCTCCCGGCCGGAGGCGGGACGCATATGCGCCGAGGCGGGGTGCGATCCGTGGGAGCCGGGGATGGAAGGTGGTTCGGCCAGGGTCGTGCGCGGTGTTCCCGTTTACCCCAAAATCCTGAAATCCCGCCCGAACGATTGAAGTGGATGTCCGCGGGCTATTCGCCCCGGTCCTCCCGGCGGCTTCCGCGGACGGGCAGTCCCATCAAGCTGGACACGCGCGGCGCCGCCGGAGTGGCCGCGCGGTTCTTGGTGTTGAGATTCGGACGGTTCTCGCTGGCGCGGCTTTCGCGGAACAGGATGAACAGGCCCGAGGCGATGATGACCCCGGCTCCGACGGCCGTCAGAGCGTCCGGACGCTCGTCGAAAAACAACACCCCGTAGGCCGTGGCCCAGAGAATCTGGGAATACTGCATCGGAGCCACGACCACGGCGTCGCCCGACTTGTACGCGTCGATGATCAGCTTCGACGCCGTCCATGCGAGCGCGGCGACGCAGGCGAGGGCGAGAAGATCGCCGAACGGCATCGGCCGGTAGACGAAGGGCAGCGCCGCCCCCATCACCACGAAATTCGCAACCAGCGGATACAGCATGATCACCAGGCTCCGTTCCTCCTGGCCGATGCGCCGCAGGACCACGGAGGCGAAGGCGGCGCCGACCGCCGCGACCAGGGCGGCGAGATGGCCGAGTTGCGGCTCCGTCTGGCCCGGCCGCAGCACAATCAGCACCCCGGCCAGGCCGACGAACACGGCGGCCCATCTCCGGGCCCGGACCTTTTCGCCGAGGATGGGAATCGCGAACACCGTGATCAGGAGCGGCGTGGCGAACAGGATCGCGTAGACCTGTGTCAGTGGCAGCGTGGAGAAGGCGTAAAAGGCGCAGACCGCCACCACGACAGCGGCGAAGGTGCGGGCCAGCACCCAGCCGGGATGGCGCGGGATCAGGGTGTCGCGCGTTTCGTCGCGCAGAAGCATGACGGTGGCGAGCGGGAAACTCAAAAGCACCGAGAAGAACACGATCTGCATCGGCGCGTAGCGCGCGCCCAGCGACTTGATGAGCGTGTCGTGGCCCGCGAAGAGCGCGAATGCGATCAGCGCCAGCAGCGCTCCCTTGGCGTTCGGGGTCATCGTCCCACCTCAGAGGCCGGCGTCGAGCGCGGCGATGACGGCGTCGCCCATTCCGGCCGTCGATACCGGGGAGCCGCCGTCCTTCTGCATCAGGTCCGCGGTGCGCGCGCCGTCGGCCAGCACCTTCTCGACCGCTCCCTCCACCCGTCCGGCCTCGTCTCCGAGGTCGAAGGAGTAGCGCAGGGCCATGGCGAAGGAGAGGATGCAGGCGCACGGATTGGCCTTTCCCTGGCCGGCGATGTCGGGGGCCGACCCATGGACCGGCTCGTAGAGCGCCTTCGGCTTGCCGCCGGCCATCGGCGCGCCGAGCGACGCCGATGGCAGCATTCCAAGCGATCCCGTAAGCATCGCGGCGATGTCGGAAAGCAGGTCGCCGAAGAGGTTGTCCGTGACGATCACGTCGAACTGCTTCGGCCAACGGGTCAGCTGCATGGCCCCGGCGTCGGCGTACATGTGCGATAGCTCGACGTCGGGGTATTCGGCCTGATGCGTCTCGGTGACGACGTCGCGCCAAAGGACGCCCGATTCCATCACGTTGGCCTTTTCCATCGAGCAGACCCTGTTGCCGCGGCGCCGGGCCAGTTCGAAGGCCGAGCGGGCGACGCGGGATATTTCGCTTTCCGTGTAGCGCTGGGTGTTGATGCCGACCCGCTCGTTGCCCTCCTTCACGATGCCCCGCGGTTCACCGAAGTAGACGCCCGAGGTGAGCTCGCGGACGATCATGATGTCGAGCCCGCCCACGACGTCCGGCTTGAGCGACGAGAATTCCGCCAGCGCGTCGAAGCACCGGGCGGGGCGGAGGTTGGCGTAGAGGTCCATCTCCTTGCGCAGCCGCAGCAGCCCGCGCTCGGGCTTCACGGAGAAATCGAGGCCGTCGTATTTCGGCCCGCCAACGGCCCCGAGAAGGACCGCGTCGGCGTTTTGGGCCTTCTCCAGCGTGTCGTCGTGGAGCGGTGTTCCGTGGGCGTCGTAGGCCGCTCCCCCGACGAGATCCTCGGATACATCGAACGACACGCCGCGGTTGGCGCCCATCCAATCGATCACGCGGCGGACCTGGGACATGACTTCCGGACCGATGCCGTCGCCCGGCAGGAGCAGGAGGCTGTGTGATGACATTTCGGGGATTTCCTTGTTTCGCGTGTCCGGGGGGCCGGTGTGACGTTTCATGCGGATATGCGCGCTTTGTCCGTGTTCCGCGCGGCCGGAACCGGGGCGGAGGGCGGGTTTCGCCCGATACCCGCCGCCCGGTTGAACGCCGACGACGGGAGGCGCTTCAATTCGGGTCGGCGCCTTGTGGTGTGGCCATCCGGGGTGCGGAAAGGCCGGGTCGGCGGCGCGCGCATGATCATATCCAAGGGCGCGCCTGGGCCGACCGGGATTCGAACGCGTCGATGGCGGCGGCCTTCTCCAGGGTCAGGCCGATGTCGTCGAGGCCCTCGAGGAGGCACCGCTTGAGGAACGGATCGATTTCGAAGTGGATCGCGGTCCCATCGGAGGTGGTGACCTCTTGATTCTCCAAATCGACGGTCATGCGGGCGTTCGCTCCCTTTTCGGCGTCCTTCATGAGGATATCGACCCGCTCCTTTGGGAGGGCGACGGGCAGGATGCCGTTCTTGAAACAGTTGTTGAAGAATATGTCGGCGAAGCTCGGGGCGATGACGCAGCGGATGCCGAAATCCA
>JANQKA010000360.1 GCA_028281405.1 Hasllibacter sp.
CCTGCACAACATGATGCTGCCGCACGGCCCCGACAGGGACGCGTTCGAGGGCGCCTCGAACGCGGACCTCGAACCCCACAAGCTCGACAACACCATGTCCTTCATGTTCGAAACCCGCTTCCCTCAGCATCTGACGGAGTTCGCGGCCAAGGAGGCGCCCCTTCAGAACGACTACATCGACTGCTGGGCCTCGCTGGAAAAAAAGTTCGACGGAACGCCTGGAAAGAAATGACACCGGGGACGGCCACCCGGCACCCGCGCCGTCGTCCGGCGCACGCCGGACGGCCGAATCCTCAATCTCCACGGGGAGAGCGGTGGCCCGCCTCCACCTCCAAAGCGGCCGGCGCGAAGACCACGGAGACCAAAATCGTCGGCCAAATCGCGCCGCCATCGGATCCTCGGCGGCGGGCCGACCAAGCGGCGCACCGGTTCAACTCTTCCCGGAACGCCATGGACAATCCCCGACCGGCGTCGGCTCCGGCGATGGCGGGGTCTCGTCACCCGCCGCGGACATCGCCTCCGAACCGACACACAACACGGACCTCCCCGGCGTAGCGAGAAAATCCGTCGCCCTCCGACCCAGCGGCAAGCGAATCGCGATCCGGTACAGGAACCCCGATGGAGCGCCGGCGACCTGGGCGTGACACGACAGCGGTTGACGATGGTGTTCGTTGTCTTTTCGCGCTTCGCGTTGACCTCAACGCGGCCCGCGCTATCGATTCCATCGAAATCGCCGACGCTCCATCGCCCCGAACCCACGAGGAATTCATGAGCAAGCCACTCCACCCCGAGCCGGACC
This sequence comes from Hasllibacter sp., assembly GCA_028281405.1. GTDB lineage: Bacteria > Pseudomonadota > Alphaproteobacteria > Rhodobacterales > Rhodobacteraceae > JANQKA01. The sequence continues at coordinate 800 of JANQKA010000360.1, forward strand.
GCGGCCCCCTGATCGCCAAGGCGTCTCTCAAGGCCGCGGAACTGCTCGGGGTTTCCGACCCCGAATTCGCGCGGATCGTCGGCGTATCGGAAGGGACGGTCTCGAGTTGGAAACGGGGCAAGGGAAGTCTCGTCGCGGGATCGGAACAGTACCGGACGGCGCTGCTCTTCATCCGCGCATATCGTTCGCTCATCGCGATCGTCGTTGACAAAACGGCCGCCAGGGCGTGAATTCGGTCACCCAACAACCCATTGGGAGTCTGCCCGGTCGATCACATGGCGACTTCCGTCGGCCTCGCCGATGTCACGACATACTTGGACGCGAACCGCGCTCCGATCTGAGATCCGGTCAAACGGGAATTCGGCGGTCCTTCGCCTACCGGTCCGGCGGCGGCGGACGGGGCGCGAACCGGTCGCAACCGGGCTTTCGCCGGTGCGTTTCCCGATTCGGGAGTCGCGCGCGAATCGGCAGCGCCGTTCACCGACTTCGATCCGTGGCGACCGCGATCTTCAAACCATGCCCGTGGCATTGAGAAATGTGGTTCCGCGTGCCCATGTGGTGGAGCACAAGCAACCCACCGCGAGTCGCGGCACGAAGGCCGGGCGTATCGCGAATCGTCCACGCGGCGGGATTGGTTCCTCGATTCACGGACCGCGATGGCCGTGGGACTAGAGGTTGCCGCCCGCCGAAAGCCGCCGAAGGAATCGTCTCCGGCCGCGAAGCGCCGCCCGCGCGTTGGGCGATCGGGTTGGACTTCCCCGGCCAGACGAGGAGTTCCATCGTATTCGACCCGTGGCGGTAACGGGTTGCGATCGTGGTCTCGCCCACTACATTGACCCGTAGTGGAAGGATCACATGATGCAGACTGGGAACTCCCGGAAGCCGGACCGCGGCGTCCTGATCACCGAGGCCTCGTTGAAGGCCGCGGAGCTGCTCGGGGTCTCCGACTCCGAGTTCGCGCGGATAATCGGCGTATCGGAAGGAACGATCTCGAGTTGGAAACGTGGCAAGGGGAATCTCGTTGCCGGTTCGGAGCAGTACCGAACCGCGCTGCTCTTCATCCGCGCGTTTCGGTCACTCTACTCGATCGTCGGCGACGACGCGGTTGCCCAGGCGTGGATGCGGTCCACCAACAATCCATTGGGCTCTTGCCCGATCGACCTCATGGCAACCCCCGAGGGGCTCACCAATGTCACGAAGTACTTGGACGCGAACCGCGCTCCAATCTGAGTTTCGACCATATGAGGATTCCGTTTGCCGCTTGGTCGACGGGCGGCGAGTGGTGTCGAGCATGAAACTCGTGGGAAATCCCACGGATCAAGCCGAATTCGGAAATGATATCGAACCGACCAAACCCCGCATACCCAAAAAATGTCGGCACCCAGCCAGCATGCTTTTCTCCCCGTTTCGGCACGAACCATGCCCGGGAAGTTCGCGCATTCGGAGGGCCGATCCGGGGGCCGGGGTCCGGCTCGGAACGGATCATATCGAAACGGACATTGCCAAAATGGCGTTTTATCGGACTCTTATCTTATCCGGGAATCCCGAAATTCATTCCCGGCGATGCCTTCGAGGCATACAACATTCCCGACATCGATATCTTCGCTTTTTTCAGTCCATCCCACCAAGGGAGAACCCGCCTTTGATTATGACCGTCGGACGAACCGGTCAAATTATCCGTCTCGCCAAAATTCCGCGTATGCCGCCCGCGCGACCGGAGCGGAGATCACCCTCCTGGCGTCGGTCCGCGATGCCGACACGAGCGCGGACGCCGCCACTCCCTCCCGTCGCGCGTTCCCGGAGCCAAGTCCTCAATCCGCCAATCCCTGCGCGTCAAGGTCCGGCCAGGGGGAGCGCGGGCCACATGCGGGCATCCGCAGCGTACACTCAAATCGGGCGCCGCGTTTTCGCCTCCGACCCAAGGATTCGGGATATGAATTGGAGTGGGCCTATGACCGGGCCGGCAATCGCCTGACCCGACCCGATCGGCGTAATTCCCGCCTTCACCTCGGCGGCCCTTCGGGATTCCACACGGGCGGCCACATCCCGCAAGTAGCGGCCTACCGCTTACTTTGAACCGAAAGGACTCCAATGCCCCTGATGCGCAGTTGGGTGGAAAGCGCCAATTCGCCGGACACCCCCTTCCCGCTGAACAACCTTCCCTGCGGAGTGTTCTCCGTCGGCGGCGGACCGCGCCGCTGCGGCGTGGCCATCGGAGACATGATCGTCGACATGACCCCGCTTCACAGGAGCGGGCACGGGGGAATGGGGGCGTCCGCGCCCGAAGACGGGGTATTCGACAAGCCGGATTGGAATTCGTTCATGGAATTGCCCGAGGACGCGCGGGACGGCTTCCGCGACCGACTTGTCGAGGAATTGGCGGAAGGCTCGGGCGGACGGAGCCGCTTGGAACCGTTTCTCGTCCGGCGGTCGGACGCCGTCATGCACATGCCGTTCTCGGTGGCCGAATACACGGATTTTTATTCGGGCCGACACCACGCCTTCAACGTTGGATCCATGTTCCGCGGCCCGGAGAACGCG
>JANQKA010000375.1 GCA_028281405.1 Hasllibacter sp.
GACGCTCCTCGACGAATTCCGCTCCGCGATGGACGGGTGCCGTTTCGTCGATTCGCCCGGTGTCCGAATCGCCGTGATGCAATCCACGCCGCGAAGTCCACCGCGCTTCGCCACCGGACGCTCCTCGACGAATTCCGCGCCGCGAAGAACGGTGCCGCTCCACCGGTTCGCCCGGTGCCAAGGTCGCCTTGATGCATTCCACGCCGCGAAGTCCTCCGCGCTCCGCCGCCGGACGCTCCTGGACGAAATCCGCTCCGAGATGGACGAGTGCCGCTCCGCCGATTCGCCCGGCGCCCGAATCGCTTTGATGCATTCCACGCCGGGAAGTCCTCCACGCTCCGCCGCCGAACGCTCCTCGACGAAATCCGCACCGCGGTGACCGGGTGTCGTTCCGCCGGCTTGCCGGTGCCCGAATCGCCGTGATTCATTCCACGCCGCGAAGCACTCCGCGCCCCGCCGTCGGACGCTCCCGACGAAATCCGCGCCGCGGTGACCGGGTTTCGCTCCGCCGGCTTGCCGGTGCCCGAATCGCCTTGATGCCTTACACGCCTTGAACGGCTGGAGATCGCGGTTCCGTCGGGATCAAGGCGGGCGATGTGAAAGCCGGCCGGGCGGATGGCCAACCGAATGGGCGTCCAACACGACATGGGCGCTCGACGTGTAGCGGAAGGCGGACAAGACGCGCTCCCGGATCATGTGCGGGTTCCACTTGATTTGAACGCTTTATCGTAGGCGCCGGGCGCGGGCGAAGGCCGGGCCGGGGTAATCCATTCCCACGAACGTCGCCGACGCGATTCGGCGGTCATGTTCCGGGGTTTTCCACGCGAATTAATTCAGCGGTTTTCCGGCTGGACCACCCGGAAGCCGCGGTCGGAGATTTCCGTCCAACCACCATCGCGCGGTTTCCGTCCGTGAATCCAACCGGGCAAGGGCGTCGGCCCGGGTCGCGGTCCCTCCGCGGGAGACGGTTTTCCACACGTTCGCGGCGACGTGCGTTTTCCGTGGAAAACCCGCGGCGAACCGGGGTCCGCCAATTCCCGCGCCGCGGTTCGTCGACCAATGATCGAACGGAACCAACCCCACGCAATCGAAACGGGAAGAAGAAATGAAACAGCGCATACTCCTCCTCGCGGTCGGCGTCCTCCTCTGCGGCTCCGCGGCCGCCGTCCACGCCCACGACACCAACTCCCCGTTCACGACGCGCAGCGGCCTCGGCAACCACGTCGCCGGGCGCGCGTTGGACATGAACGGCTACCAAATCAAGAACCTTGCGGATCCCAAATCGGAATCCGACGCGGTGCCCCTCGGCTATTTCAGACGCCACAAGGGATGGAATCACGTGGTGACCGAAGACTTGGATGTCGGCGGTCACGTCCTCTACGACGTCGGAGGGATGGCGCTGGGAGACGCGGTCGTCCACGGCGGAGAATTCGATTCGCCCACGATCAAAGGCCCGAGCATCCTCGGCGGGGAAGTTTTGGCCGGAACGCTAAACGAAGCGGTGATCAACCGTCCACACGTGTCCGGCGGTGTCCTCGTCGGCCCCTCGGTCGACGGAGGAACGATCTCCGGAAGCGAAATCATCGACGCGGAACTCCGGGATCCTATTGTTTCGGGCGGCAGCCTGGGGAGTGTTTCGATCGTGCTGGGCGAGGCCGAAGACCTGTCGTTGAGCGGGAACACCAGCGTTACCGGTTCCCTTGTCCTCGATGAAGCCGTGGTATCGGGCGACCTGCTCCTCGACGGGGGGCGACTCACCGGACTCGCCGACGCCGAGGACGAACTCGACGCCATGAACCGGCGCGCGACGCTCCGGATGATCGAGGAAAGACTCTCGGAACTTCGGGAATTGATCGGGAACGGTCCCGCGGCCGAAGCCGCCACGGACGCCGGATTCGACCCGACAGCCTCGGCGGTCGATCCAACCACATTGGGAGTCGGTCCAACCGCCGCCGGAACGAATGCGTCTTCGGTCGGAACTGATCCATCCGCGGTCGAAACCGGTTCGTCCACCGCCGGAGGCGTCGCGATCGCCGCTGGTACCGGTTCGGACATCGAAACCGATC
>JANQKA010000380.1 GCA_028281405.1 Hasllibacter sp.
GAAAGTCGCGCCGTGATTGGCGGCGATCCTCGCGTCCTTCTCCACCCGCGACGTGAATTCGTCCGGCGTCATGCCGGTTCCCGAAAAATCCACCCAGGAGAGGTAGGTTCCCTCGAGCGGCATCGAAGAGACGCCGGGAATGGCGTTGACTCCCGCGTCGAAGAGTGCCCGGTTGGCGTCGATGTAGGCGACGAGGTCGTCGAGCCACGCCGCGCCGCCCGGCGAATAGGCGGCGGTGATCACTCGCGGGCCGAAAGCGCTGGGGGAAATTCCCAACCCCGCCATGCGCCGCGCGAAGGCCGCGCGGAGTTCCGGATCTGGAACGATGACGTTGCCGACATGGGCGCCCGCCAAATTGAATGTCTTCGATCCGGAGGTCATCATGACGACGCGGTCGAGATGCCGGGGGGCCGCCACCGCGAGCGGCGTGTGCGTGTGGCCCGGAAACACGAGGTCGGCGTGGATTTCGTCCGAGAGCAGAATCAGGCCGCGCCGCTCGGCGAAGTCGGCGACCGCGAGAAGTTCTTCCCGCGTCCACACGCGGCCGCCGGGATTGTGCGGGGAACAAAAAACCAGAACTTTCTCGGATCCGTCCAATTGGGCGTCCCAGGCTTCGATGTCGAGGACGTAGCGGCCGTCCTCCACCGGCATCCGGCATTCCACGACCCGGCGGCCCGCCGCCGAGATGACGCGCGCGAACGCGTGGTAGACGGGTGTGAGCAGGACGACGCCGTCGCCCGGTTCCGTCCACGTGTCGACGCAGAGGGCGGTTCCGTTGACGAGGCCGTGCGTCGTGAATATCCAATCCCGCTCGACCTCCCAACCGTGGCGTTCGGACATCCACCAGCGGATCGCGTCGAGGTAGGGGCCGTCGTTGCCGAAATAGCCGTAGACGCCGTGATCGGCGTAGTCGCGAACCGCCTTCACGACGCATTCGGGAGCGCGGAAATCCATGTCGGCCACCCACATCGCGAGTCCGTCGCCGGGCGGAACGCAGTAGACCGCCTCCATTTTGTCCCACTTGGCGCAGTGGGTGTCGCGGCGGTCGATGATTTCGTCGAAGGACATCGCGGGCTCCGGAATGATTCCGCGTGGTTGTCGGCCATCGCGTTGGCGGGCGCAAGCGGTTGCCCGAAGGCGTCGGCCGCCGTAATTGGGCCGCCATGCCCAAGCGCAGGATACTCATTCATCCCGATCCGCGGCTGAAGACGGTGGTGGCGCCGGTGTCCGATATCGGAGACGATATCCGCGCGCTCGCCTCGGACATGCTGGAGACGATGTACGCCGCGCCGGGCATTGGCCTCGCCGCTCCCCAGGTGGGGGCGCTCGCGCGGGTTCTGGTGATGGATTGTTCGACCCGCGGGGAAGGCCCCCTGACGCCGATGGTGCTGGTCAATCCCGAGACCGTCGCGTCCTCCGGGGAAAAGGCCGTGTACGAGGAGGGCTGCCTGTCCATTCCCGAGCAGTATGCGGAAATCGAGCGTCCCGCCGAGGTCACCGTGGAGTGGCTGGGCCTCGACGGAGAGACGCGTCGGGAGGATTTCGACGGGCTTTGGGCGACCTGCGTGCAGCACGAGATCGATCACCTGAACGGGAAATTGTTCATCGACTATCTCAAGCCCATGAAGCGGCAGATCATCACGCGCAAGATGAAGAAGCTGAAACGGGAATTGGGCAGGGAATGATCCGGGAGAGGGCGTGGAGGACGGCGCTGTGAGAGTGATCTTCATGGGGTCGCCGGATTTTTCCGTCCCGGCGCTCGAGGCGTTGGCGGCGGGTGGTCACGAGATCGTCGGAGTCTACAGCCAGCCTCCGCGGCCGGCGGGCCGGGGAGGGAAGGAACGTCCCACCGCGGTTCAGGCCCGGGCGATGGAGATGGGATTCGAGGCGCGTCACCCCGCGTCGTTGAAGCCGACCGGGGTTCAGGACGAATTCGCCGCCCTCGGCGCGGACGTGGCGGTGGTCGCCGCGTACGGCCTGATCCTGCCCCGCCCGATGCTGACGGCGCCCCTGCACGGCTGCGTCAACATCCACGCGAGCCTATTGCCGCGCTGGCGCGGCGCGGCGCCGATTCACAGGGCGATTCTCGCGGGGGACGAGGAAACGGGCGTCGGGATCATGCGGATGGAGGAGGGCCTGGACACCGGGCCCGTTCTGTTGGAGCGGCGGCTCGGGATCGGGACTGAGGAGGTCGCCGGAGAGTTGCACGACCGCTTGTCGCGGTTGGGGGCCGACATGATCGTGGAGGCGTTGCGGGGTCTGGAGGATCTGGAGGCGCGCCCGCAGTCCGGGGGCGGAGCCACATACGCGGACAAAATCGACAAAACCGAGGCGCGGATAGATTTCGCCCGTCCGGCGGTCGAGGTCGATCGCCTGATCCGCGGATTGTCTCCGTTCCCGGGCGCGTGGTGCGGGGCGGGGGGGCGCAGGATCAAAATCCTGCGCTGCCGGCTCGCCGAGGGTTCGGGAGAACCGGGCGACTTTGTCGGTGATGGAGTCGTCGCCTGCGGGGAAGGCGCGGTGGAACTGATCGAGGTTCGGCCAGAGGGAAAGCGGTCGATGTCGGCGGCGGAGTGGTTCAGGGGACACGGCGATCCCGGACGCATGTCGTAGTCCGCGAGGCCGCTCCCGCTTCGGAGCCAACGCGGCCGGATCGGCCAAGTGGGAATTGGTCGTGGGATCCCCCCGCGACAGCAGCGACGGATCGTCGGTTTCGTTGGCGCGGCGACGGACGCCGCCATTCGATTTGTGGGCGGTGGACGGAATCGCGAACCCGTCGACTGAATGGGCGGTGGCCGCGAATTGAGGCGTGGACCGGAGAGGACGCGGTCCCGGTGTGAACCGCCCGCCGGGGCGGGAACCGCGGGATTGGGTTGGCCTCGCCGGGGAATTGGCGCTCCTCGTCCTCCCCGTCGTTGAATTTGATGGAAGGAGCCGCCTTCGCGTGGGCCGCCGTGCGGTTGGACGCCTATCACTTCGTTCGAATATTCCGCCCGTGAGGGGAAATTGGGGGTGTGCGGTGATGCCCATGCCGCCAGCGTGTGATCGGGCCGCCCGCGCGGAAATGGGTGATCCGGGTGATTGGCCCTCCCCACCTCCACGATTGAGCGGCCCGCGCGGAGGAATCGGCATTTGGCCGAAGAGGTTCAGGTCACGGCGGACGATGGAGCCGTCCGCGCGGGGAATTCGGTACGGACCACGGGACCGCGCCAAGCCGATTGAGCCGCCCGCGGAGGGGAATTGGGTTGGCGGAGTTGCCGCCATAGGCGCAAACACGATTGAACCGCCCGTCGGGGGAATTGGGTGTTCCCCGAACCGGAATGAGGCCGGGAGGCGGCGGAACGACGCCCGGGAAGGGGCGCGCGTCCGCGGCCGTATGCCCGCGGGTCCAAGGGCCCGCGCCGAACGGAGGCGCATGCCAAGCCGCGGCCGGGCGCTGGACTCTTCGGCCAATTGACGCTATGATTGGAATTCGCCAATTCATCGAGGACGATTGCCATGTGGGGATTTTCCGGCGGATGCCGCCCGGACGCGAAGGTCGCGGGCCCCGCCGGGAGGGCGGAAGCCGTCCGTGGATGGCGTCGTTTGGGCGCGATGGGCGGGGCCGCCGCTCTCGCGGGATGCGGGGAGGGATTTTCCGAACTTACGGATGCGCTCGGCGGACGTGGATCATCGTCGGGAAATTCCTCGGGCGCGGCGGCACAGTACCCCACGACATTGGACGTGTGGACAAGGGGGACTCCCGGACTGAACTTCTCCTACTCGATCCCGTCCTCCGCCATCTCCCGCCTCGACGCGGGAACGCTCAATTACAGGGCCAGACTCGACACCGGTCAATCGCTCGAAAGCGTGACGCTGGAGATCGATCGGGACACCGGGATGATCGGCGGTGTCTACACCGGCACCGGAAGGTCCGCCAGGATCGAAATCATCGCCACGGACGGCAACGGCGCCGGCGCGAGGATGTTTCTGACGGTGTGGCGGGTGGAGAGCCCGTTCGGCAACGCCGTCCCGTCGGCGGACGCCTTGACCGGCCTCACCGTGACGACCGGCGCCGACGTGGACATCGATGTGAGCGGCGCGTTCGGCGATTCCGATGGCGACGCTCTGATCTTCGGAGCCACGGTCGGCGACGACAACGCCGCCCTGTCCACGATCGGCCTGTCGATCAACAGGGATACCGGAGTGATTTCGGGAGCGTTCACCGGCAGGGGGGAACAGGTGATCAACATCACCGCTTTCGACGGCCGCGGCGGCTTCGTCACGCGGCCCTTGGAACTCGCCGCGAGCCGGCCCATTCCCGATCAAATCCTGAGCGTCGGCGAAACGCTGGAATTGACGATTCCGGAAAGCGCGCTCGGCGGTCTCGCCGGCGATTCCCCGACCCGCGTCATAGAGATCGTGCGCGGCGACGGATCGACCGTTCGGGTCGGGGAAACCGCGACGGAGGATGTTCCTTTCGCCTTCGACGGGCGGGTGCTGACATCCTCCGCGGAGGCGTCGGACGCGTCCCGGGCGGGGTTGGGGAATGGCTGGACGCTGCGGCTGACGGTCGGCGACGGCGACCGGAGCTTTTCGTCGGAATTCGACGTGCATGTCCCCCCGCGGACCGGCGCCCCGACCGCGCTTCCCGCCTGGCTGGCGGGAGCGGACGAATACGGAATCGGATTCGACGCCGAAAACGTGGAAAATCCCGTCAATGCGGTGCACTCGCTCACCGACGCGGACGCCGACAACGGCGGTGGGTCGTCCTTGGAGAATCACTGGCTGGGACGCGGAAACCACGGCCGGTCGGTGGAATTGACGTGGTCCTTCGCCGATATTGGAACCCGGGTCTATTCGAGAAACGGCATTCAGGCCACGACCGAGGAATTCACCGATTCCCAAAAGAATTTCATCCGCGGAGTGTTTTCCACCGTGGAAAGCATCGCCGGAATCGACTTCACTGAGGTGGCCGACAACGGATTTTCGTCCAGCGGCGACATCAGGGTGATCCTGGGACCGTCGAGCCAGTTCGACAGCGAGGACAACGTTCTGGGATTCGCCTACTACCCATCCGAGATCGCCGGACTTTCCCCGCTGCGCACCACGACCTCCCCGTCGTGGAGCTATGTCGGCGACGTCTACATCGTCAGCGACCACCTGTCCGGGGACGCCTTCTCGAAGGATTACGGAACGGAGCACCAGATCGTCGGACACGAACTCCTGCACGCCCTGGGCCTCAACCACCCGTTCGACGAGGATTCCGGGGCCGGCGCGGGATTCCACGGCTACCACGAGACCGGAGGACTCCCCGGAAGGGAGGCGGCGCGCCTCCCCAACTACCACGGCGTGGAAACCGGAGGCGCCCACGAGACCCCGCTTACCGATACGTACATGGAAACCCTCATGACGTATCACGACGAATTCAAAATGCCGTCGATCACGGTGGGGCTGCCCGGCCTGCGGGCCCGGCAAATTAATCCGGAGGGAAACACCCCGTGGCGGCCCGGACTGTACGACGTGGCCGCGCTTCAGCATCTATATGGAGCGAATTTCGAAACGCGGTCGGACGACACGGTTTACGAATTCGACAGCGACACCCTGGTCTACGACACGATCTGGGACGGCGGGGGCTTGGACACGATCAGGCATTCCGGGGAGCGGAACGCGGTCATCGATCTCTCCCCCGGCGGAAAATCAACGCTCGGTTTTTTCGGCGGATCGACCTATACGTTTTCCGCGGCGGAGATATCCGGACGGGAAGGGGCCATCTGGACTTCGTTCAGGCTCGGCGACGAGAGCGACGGCGTGGTGTCGATTTCGGAGGACAGCCGGACGGCCACCTTCACCGCGAATCTCGCCGCGGACGGATTGGACGGAGTCCTGACGATATTCTACGGAATATCCTTTCCGGGCGGCTTTGTAAGGCCGATCGCGAGTTCCTGGAGCGAAGCGAGGGAATTCGTCGACCGCGAATATGTCGACCACAACGTCTCCATCGCCCACGGCGTGGTGATCGAGAACGCGGAAGGAGGAGGCGGAGACGATCTGATCATCGGCAATGCCGCGGACAACGTCCTGACCGGCGGCGGCGGCGCGGACATCTTCAGGATCGGCCGGTTCGCCGGAACCGACAGGATCACGGATTTCGCCTTGAACGTGGACAGGGTGGAGTTCACCGGGATCACCGCCCACGACGTCTCGGGGGAAATGGTGGGCGGCGACTTCGTGTTCACCGCGCCGGGCATGCGGCTGACGCTGGAGGGCGTGACGGGAAACCCGGCGGTGGGCGCCGATTACGTGTTCGAGGGGGCCGAAGGGAATTCCCCGCCAGTGGCGGCCTTCACGCCCGCCCGCACCTTTGTGGTCGGAACCCGGGTCGATATCGCCGCGGGCGAGGCGTTCGAAGATCCGGACGGCGACCGGCTGATTTACGCCGCGGAACTGGTCGACGGGAGGCCGCTTTCGGCGATCGGGCTCGGGATCGACCGCTCCGGAGGAGCGATAACGGGGGAGTTCGTGGAGGAGGGGGAGCACGAGATTCGCGTGACCGCCACCGACCCCGGCGGCGGCGAGGGAACGGCGATACTCCTGGTGACGGCGACGCTGACGGCCAACAGGGCTCCGGTCGCGACCGCGCCCCTCGAGGCGCGCCTGGCGCCGGGAGGCGGTATAACGGTCATCCAGGCCGCCGACGCGTTCAACGATCCCGACGGAGACCACCTGACCTACACGGCGGAGGGGTTGGAGGGGACGGGACTGCGGATCGACGGCGACACCGGCGAGATCAGGGGCGTGTTCGAGGGAGACCCGGATGTCGGGATCACCGTCATCGCCACCGACCCCCACGGCGAAGCAACCAGGCAGACCCTCGCCATCCGGGCGGACGCGCTTCCGACCGCCGGAAACCGGGATCCCGTCCTCAATGGAAATTTCGCTCCGGTGACGGCGACGGTCGGCGTCGATATCAGGCCCGTCGACGCCGGCGCGGCGTTCGACGATCCGGACGGGGATCTGTTGACATACGGAGCGGTGGCCGAGGTGGGATCGGACCGCCTGCCTCTTTCGGAGGTGGGATTGTCGATCGATGATTTAACCGGCGTGATCCACGGCGCCCTCGCGGTTCCGCCCGGGGATTCCGGGGGAGGATTCGGCTCCGGCGGGGTCGGCGTTCGCGTCACGGCGACCGATCCCGACGGAGCCGCGGCCACCGGAAGAATCCAATTCGCGATCAATCGAGCGCCGATGGTGAACGAGGATCTGCTCCCGCGTACGAACGTCCACGAATACGGCTCCGAAGTCGAAATCCCCGTCGGCGGGGTGTTCAGCGACCCGGACGGCGACACGTTGTCCTATTCCGCGGTCATCGATCGGAACGGAATGGGAATGACGCTGAGCGCGATAGGGTTGGGAATCGACGGGGACGGGGTGATTTCCGGCAGGATCGGGGGGGCGGGGGAGCAGCGCGTCCTCGTGACCGCGGAGGATCCCTCGGGCGGTTCGGTCACGGCGGCGATCACGCTCTCCGTGATGAACGGGGTGACGCCGGCGGACAACACCCCCCCGGTGGTGTCCGACACCGCGCCCCTCGCGGACGCCGACGTGACGGCGAACACCGAAATCACCCCTTTGAAAGTCGGTTCGGCGTTCAGCGATCCGGATGGAGACACGATGTCATTTTCCGCGGTCTTGTCGGACGGGTCGGCGCTGTCCACGGTCGGGTTGGAGATCGATGAACGCACGGGAGTGATCACGGGAGTGTTCACCGGATCGGGCGACGTCGACCTCCACGTCACCGCGTCCGATGGAAATGGCGGGGACGCCACATGGAGGGTCACCCTCGTGCGCGTGGCGGAAAACGCCGGACGGTTCGGAGGCGCGGAGGACGACGACTTGGAATATTTTGGGCACGACCTGAGGTATTCCGGCGGCGGCGGCGATGATATCATCGGAACCTATGGACACTTCAACGTCCTGTCCGGCGACCGCGGCGACGACGACCTGCTCGGCGACGGACACCGCAATGTCTTTTCCGGCGGCGAGGGGGACGACGACATCATCGGCACGGGAACCAATTGGACCGTATTCGGCGGCGGCGGCGACGACGAGATCGCCCACCGCGGGACGAGCAGCCGGATTTACGGCGGGGACGGCCGGGACGACGTGCTCAGCGACGGGATCGGAAACACCGTCAACGCGGGCGGAGGCGACGACGAAGTTCTCGTCAACGGATACGGCGCGACCACGGTGAGCGTTTTCCACCACCGCGTTCAAACGCAAAACAATGTGTTCGGCGGAGACGGCGACGACACCATCACAGGCAACGGATCCCGGAACAATCTGGACGGGGGAGCGGGCGATGACATCATAATCAGCGAGGGACTCGGGAACGCCCTCACCGGGGGGCCGGGTCGCGACGTGTTCAGGGTCGGGGAACAGGTTTCCGGAGCGGGCGGATACGACCTGTTCGGCGGTGGTGACCGGATCCTCGACTTCGTCCGCGGCGAGGACAGGATTGTGTTGGTCGGCGTCTCCTTCGACGATATCGAAGGGACGGCGAACGGCGGCGATTTTTTCCTCGGCGGCGGAGGGGTCGAACTTCTCGTGGTGGGCGTGACCGGGTTGACCCCGGGCGTGGACTACTCGTTCCACCGGATGGCCGGGGGGAATTCGCCCCCCCGGAGCACGGATTTGCCGTCCAGGACGGTCACTGTCGGAGGGCGGGTGGAGATCGACGCGGGCGGAGCGTTCACGGATCCCGACCACAATTCGCTGACCTACGGGGCGACAGTCGGCGATCGCCAGCTTCTTTCGACGATCGGATTGACGATCGACGCCTCCACGGGGGTCATTTCGGGGGTGCTCGGGGAAAGCGGAACCCACGAGGTCACCGTCACCGCCTCAAACGGCGGCGGCGTGGCGGTTTTCGAAACCTTCGACTTGACGGCGAATTCGGCCCCCGGGGAGTCGGACGCCCCCTTGACGGACAGGACCGGGCTGATCGGCGTTGAGATAACGCCGATCGATGTCGCCGATGGCTTCGAGGATCCGGACGCGGGCGACACGCTGACCTTCGGTGTGTCGGGATTGGAGGGAACCGGATTGTCATTCGATTCCGGGACCGGCCTCATCACGGGCGCGGTCGCGGGGGAGGGCGGTTCGGATGTTCCCGTCATCGTCACGGTCACGGCGACCGACGGCCACGGCGCGGCTTTTTCGCGGTCGTTCAAGATCACCGCGTCCGGACCCGGGGTGACGAACCGGACCCCCACGCCGACGGACGCGCCCCTTCCGGCCATCGTCTCGACGGTCGGAACCCGGATCGAAGGCGTGGACGTGAGCGGCGGATTCGAGGATGGCGACGGAGATTCGCTGGTCCACTCACTGTCCGGTCCGGTCCGGGATTTTCAAATCACGCCCGGCGGCGTGGTTTCGGGAACCCCGGCGGCCGAGGGAACACGGCAAATCCCCGTCGGCGTCCGCGACGGCGCCGGCGCCGTGGCCGGGCGGACGCTCGTCGTCAAGGCGGTCGCGGAGGACGCGCCGATCGTCGGCACCGATGGAAACGACATGGTGTTCGGGACGGACGGGGACGACGTCATCGTCGGCGGAACCGGCGGAGACACGATCATCGCCGGACCCGGAAACGACGCGATTCATGGTCACCGGGCCGGCGATGACGGACCGGACGCCGACACGGACACGGTGGTCTACTCCGGGAACCGCGCCGACTATCGAATCGTGAAGGAGCGCGTGATCGAGGACGGGAATTTCGTCGTCCTGGTGGTTGTCGAGGATGACGCCGAGGGTGGAATCGACGAGGGCCGCGACACGTTGCGGGGGATCGAGGAACTTCGGTTCGCCGACAACGCGGAGATTCAGGTTTCGGACCTGCCCCTGTCGGCCACCATCGGAAGCGTCGGAATCGACGATATCCCGGGCGGGGATGGTGGCGACACGGTTCACGGGGGACGCGGCGGGGACGTCATCCGCGGCGGAGACGGGGACGACGTGCTGCATGGAGGGCGCGGCGCGGACACAATTCACGGGGATGCGGACGACGACGAAATCCACGGCGGGTTCGACGGCGATTCGCTTCATGGCGGCGCCGGGGACGACACCATCCATGGCGGGCGCGGGACCGACACGATTCATGGCGGCCCGGGCGACGACACCATCGACGGTGGGCACGAGCCCGCCGGCATGGGCGGATTCGGTTTTCCGGGATTTCCCATCTTCGGCGCGAGCGGCGACACCGCGGTCTATGACGGTGTCATGGGCGACTATGCCGTCACGCGGGAATTGGTGCTGTCCGGCGGGGAGGCGTTCACCCGGATCGTGGTGTTGGATCGAAACGTCTCCGACGGCGACGAGGGAAGGGACACGCTCCGGGGAATCGAGGAAATCCGATTCGCCGACCGAAGTCTCGATACCGACCAAATTCCCGTCACCGTCGTGGTCGACGGGGCGAACACGCCACCGACGCCCACAATCCAAAGTCCCTTACCCGATGCGGACCCGGCCACGTCCTTCACGGCTGGGCGGGGAACCGGAATTCCGCCCGGGGTTGCGGCGGAAAGCGCGTTTTTTCCGCCGAACGATGGCGGCGTCCATTCCGCGGCCGACGACATTGGTTGGGAGTCGGGCGGCGACGCCGGTTCCTCCGAATTTCGAACCGGAGGGAATGACGGGGCCGCCTTGATCGCGGACTTCCCCGTGGAAGACGTGGAATCCGGGCCCGTCGAAGGCTCCTCCGCCGAATTCGAATCATTCGGGATCGAAGGGGAATTCGTGTATTCCTCCCCTTGGGCGTTGTCGGCTCGGGGCGAAGCGGTGTCCGGACCCGACGCGGGAATGGACGATGTGTTCATTTGAGGGGATTCCACCCTTGGCGGACACGGGAACCGGACGGCTCGGCGTTTTGCTTCCGCCGGAATTTCCCGGAGCGGCATCGGATGCATTCCACCCCGCCGGAGCGTCGCTTGATTTCCGCCCGCGATTCCGCCCGAAAGGGATCCTCCACGGTTCCACGCCGCCTTCGGGAAACCCCGTCTGTCCGCCTCCGCGGACACGGGTCGTGGGCCGCCCTTCGTTTTTTTCCGGGTGGAATCTCGCGGAGGGATCGCGGACATCCGCGCACCGGGACGCGTCCCCGTTTCCGACCGCGGATTCACCCGGGAGACAAGCTTCGCGCCTCCACCCCGCCGCAGGTGAATACCGTTGGCTTCGCCGGGACCGCGCCATAGGAGGCGGCGGCGAGGAACGAGGATGGACCCGATGGCCAAAGTGAAGAAGCGACCCCGCCCCAAGGCCGATTCCCCGAAGGGGTTCCGCGATTATTTCGGGACGGAAGTGACCGAGCGGACGGAAATGCTCGCGACCATAGCCGAGGTGTATCGCCGCCATGGATTCGACGCGTTGGAGTCGCCGAGCGTGGAGACGGTGGAGGCGCTCGGCAAATTCCTGCCGGACGTGGACCGGCCGAACGAGGGTGTATTCGCGTGGCGGGAGGACGGCGACGGAGACTGGCTGGCGCTGCGCTACGATCTGACGGCGCCCTTGGCGCGGGTGTACGCGCAACACCGCAACGACCTGCCGACGCCTTACCGCCGCTACTCGATGGGGCCGGTTTGGCGCAACGAGAAGCCGGATCCCGGTAGGTTCCGACAGTTTTACCAATGCGACGCCGACACGGTCGGTGCGGCGACCGTGGCTGCGGACGCGGAGATGTGCGCGATGCTCGCCGACGCGCTGGAGGCGGTGGGCATCGCGCGGGGCGACTACGTGATTCGGGTGAACAACCGCAAGATCCTGAGCGGGGTCGTGGAGGCCGCCGGCCTGCTGGATCCCGCCGATCCGGCGAAGTTCGAGGAGGAGCGCGGAATCGTTTTGAGGGCGATCGACAAGATGGACAGGATCGGAGCGGACGGTGTGCGGGCGCTTCTGGGCGGCGGGCGCGAGGACGAGAGTGGCGATTTCACCAAGGGAGCGGGTCTCGGCGAGGATGCAATCCAAACGGTCATGGATTTCGTGAGAAGCAATGAAATCGTCGAGAAGGAATTGCGGGAAGGTCGGCCCATAAACGACGACCGAATCCCTCCTGGGCCGTCGATCACAGTGGAGAACCCTTTGGAAGGAACTCCGCATGTGGCTGAGTTGTGGAATTGGGCCGTGCTTGATCATCTCTTCCGTTTGGCCATCAATTCCAAAATCGGCGAGGAGGGACTCCAGGAATTGGCGGAAATGAGGGATTATTTGCGCAAACTGGGCTATGCCGATGATCGGATCGTCGTCGACCCGACGGTCGTCCGCGGATTGGGATATTACACCGGGCCGGTGTTCGAAGCCGAATTGACCTTCGAAATCAAGGACGGGAAGGGCAGACCGCGGCGCTTCGGATCGGTTGCGGGCGGAGGACGCTACGATGGTCTCGTCAAGCGGTTCACCGGACAGGAGGTTCCCGCGACGGGGGTGTCCATCGGGGTCGACAGATTGCTGGCGGCGTTGCGAGCCAAAAAGCTGGCCGATGGAGTGGCTGCCGGGGAGTCCGCCGGACCCGTGGTCGTAACGGTGATGGACCGCGACCGGATCGGGGAATATCTGAGGATGGCGAAGGAATTGCGTGACGCGGGAATCCGCGCGGAAATCTATCACGGAAATCCCCGGAATTTCGGCGCCCAGCTCAAATACGCCGATCGGCGCGGGAGTCCCGTAGCGGTGATCCAGGGAGGCGACGAGATGGAGAAAGGCGTCGTTCAGCTCAAGAACCTCGTGCTCGGCGCGAAGATCGCCGAGAGCGCGTCGCTCGATGAATGGAAGAGCCAACCCGCTCAAACCGAAGTGGCGCGCGGGAAACTCGTGGATGGCGTGCGCGAGATGTTGAAGAGCGTCGGATCGGAAAAGCCGGATTCATGACGGGAAGTTGCGACGCGCGGGGGCGGTACGCCGCATGATGGACAAGGCCAAGGTCAGGGCGGAGGCGATGCGCCTCCGGGAGTGGTTCGTGACGGCGGGCGCGCTGCCCGTCGAAACGGAAATCCTGCAGCCCGCCGACACGCTTCTCGATCTATACGGCGAGGACATCCGCGCCCGGGCGTTCGTGACCGCGGATCCGCTGGCGGGCGAGGCGATGCTGCGGCCGGACTTCACGGTGCCGGTTGCGCGGATGCACATGGAGCGCGGAGTGGAGTCCGCCCGCTACGCCTACGCGGGAGAGGTGTTCCGGCGACAGGAGGAGGACAGCGGGCGTCCGGTCGAATACCTCCAGGCGGGAATGGAGGTGTTCCAGAGGGAGACTCCGGCGGAGGCGGACGCCGAGGTGTTCGCGTTGATTTCCCAGGCGTTGGACGGATGCGCGGTGACCGCCGAGACCGGCGACATGGGACTGATTCGGGACGCGGTGGCGGGGTTGAATACCACCGCTCCGCGCAAGGCGGCGCTGATGCGGCATGTTTGGCGGCCGAGGCGTTTCAGGGAACTACTCGTCCGGTTCGGAGGGGATGATCGTGGCCGCGCGCCGCCGCCGAAGGGCGACATCAGGCGGTTGGTGGCGGAGGCCGGTCCGGAAATCGGATTGCGTTCGGCGGAGGAGGTTGTCCGGCGGATCGAGTCTCTGCGAGGGGAAGCCGACGCGGAACCGTTGGCGGTCGATAAGGTCGACGCCTTGGATCGGTTGATGAACGTGGCGGGGGCGGCGGTCGAGGCGCTCGACACCCTGCGCGCCATGGTCGCGGAACTGCCGTCGATCGAGCGGGCGGTGGATCGGATGGCCGCGCGGTTGGCGGCGCTTGAAGCGCGCGGCGTCGACACCGGCGCGCTGCCGTTCGCCGCCTGCCATGGACGGACGACGATGGAGTATTACGATGGCTTCACTTTCGCCTTCGCCGCGGATCGGGAGGGATGGCCGCCGGTGGCGACCGGAGGGCGCTACGACGCGCTGACCCGGCAACTCGGGAAGGGGCGCGATATTCCGGCCGTGGGAGGCGTGATCCGCCCTGCATTGACGCTGGAGTTGAGGTCATGACCCTGCGTCTTGGAATTCCGTCCAAGGGACGTCTGATGGAGGATGCCGTCGGGTGGTTCGAAGAACGGGGAGTCCGCCTCATCCGCGTCGGCTCGTCGCGGGAATACGCGGGCCGCGTGGAGGGGGTGGAAGGCGTGGATCTGGCGTTCCTTTCGACCGGGGAGATTCCCCGCGAACTCGCGGAAGGACGCCTGCATCTGGGAGTGACCGGATCAGATCTCGTCCGGGAGCGGTTGCCGCGCTGGGAGCGGTTGGTGGAGGAGGTCGCGCCGATGGGGTTCGGCCACGCAGATTTGGTGATCGCGGTGCCGAAATTCTGGGTGGATGTCGACACGCTCGACGATCTCGACGCGGTGGCGGCGGCGTTCCGGGCCGATCATGGCCGACGTTTGCGGATCGCGACCAAATATCATCGGTTGGTCCGTGACCATCTCAGGGAGGCGGGTGTCGCGGATTATCTTCTGGTGGACAGCCAAGGAGCCACCGAGGGCACCGTGAAGGACGGGCGGGCCGAGGTGATCGCGGATATTGTCACGACGGGGGCGACGCTGAAGGCCAACCACCTGAAGATTTTGAAAGGGGCGCCGATCCACGCCAGCCAAGCGACGTTGTTCCGCAGCCGGGTGGCCGAGGGAGGGGAAGG
>JANQKA010000388.1 GCA_028281405.1 Hasllibacter sp.
GTAGATTTCATCCCGATTCCAGTTAAGTATTGACAGTGCTTCCACAGTTGCGACGGCGATTGGATTGTTGGCCCAGATTCCGCCATCGACCAGGCCGATTCCGTCGACGGTAATATGGCGTTTGAAGTAGGTAGGGGCTGCAGCCGTTGCCATGGCAACGTCAAGCATTGAGGCTTTGTAATCTGTGCTGAAGCGCAGGTGATGCGCTGTCTTGTAGATGTACGGAGAACTGCGATCTGGATCCCAAGCGGGAACCACGAGGCGCGTTTGGGCATTCGCGACTAGCGAGTCTCCTAGAATTGTCTCAAGTACGTTCCGGAGATTGTCAGCGTTGTGTTTGGGTTTAAATAGGTGACGAACACTTCCAATGAAACGCTGTAACTTGGTGGAAGACTTTCCGAAGATGAATGGCCCATGCCGCTCGTAGAGGCTTAGGAGCTCGGACGCGCGCTTGCCCAAGGCTAGGCCCAATGCCAGAATCCCGCCTGTGGACGTCCCGGCGATGAGATCGAAGTACTTCCCGATGGGATGCTCAAGATCTTCCTCCAGCGCCGCCAGGAAGGCGGCGGAGAAGGTGCCTTTGATCCCTCCTCCGTCGAGGCTCAGGATCCTTCTGACATCGCTCGGACCGGGATTCGAGGTCTGCATCGGTTGCCTTCTTCAGTGTTCCGCCCGACCCACCACTCGTTCAGTGGGAGTGCGAAGGTCATTCATCGATCTTGGAGGTAATATGCCGACTAATCTGCAAGGTGTCAACACTTCTCGGGCTTCATACAGGTTTGGAATTCTCCAACACCGCAAGGCCATCCACCGTGTTATCTGCACTGGCCGCCGGTTTCTCCGTGCTGCTCGGGCTTTCGGCCACGAGGACTCCGGGATGGGGTGAGAAGAGGGTGGCCCACCGATTGACTCGATTCGGAGAGGTTGATTCGGGGGCAGAAGCGTCGTGGGAGGCATGGCACTTCCGTCGTAGGAGAATCAGTGCGGGGGCTGAGGGTCGGCACGGTGCGGATGGTGGGATGCTTGCGTTGGCGGGAATACGACTGTACTTGCCCCGTGGTCTGGGACAACGGGGAGGTTCGAAGGTTCCGGGAGCCGCGGACCCGACACGGAATTGCGAAATCGTCGACGATGGCTTGCCCAGCTTCAGGTCGCCGTCGCGCTGCGGCAGCCGAGGTCCGCCGCTACTTTGGTCGAAGCCGGGTGCGGCCCGGGACGATAAAATTCGATGGGCCGGACATGCGCCACCCATTCTTGCTCGCGGATGTTGTGAATCCACGGGAAGTGGTTGAGGTGCGAAGCCATCGGCCAACCCTGCTTCGATGCCCACACGAGCCATGGTTGGTCGATGAATGCCCGCTGTTGCCACCCAGCCGGCGACCACTTCGTCCGTGGCTCCCACGCCTGGTTGAGATTATCCTCTTTGATGGATGGCTTGCGCGAATTGGCGGGACGGTCTCTCCGCCGGGATTTTCCCCCCTGCGCTCGGGCGATGACACTTCAAGATTCCGGTCGCGATCCGTCTATTCGATTGCGACGCGACCCTCGGGTTCGTCGTCGGTAGGTGGGATCGACGTGCATCGCGCTCCACCGTTCGGGCGGCCGTCCCGGTTGAGGGAACTCAAAATTCCATTCGCGGGTCGACGCCTCGATGGCGCCTCACCACTTTCGTTGGGTGGCGGGGCCGATGCGCTATCCTTGCGTCCACCAGCGACGAGGCGGCATGTAACCGCGAATCGAATCAGTCGATCTCCCGGGCTTCCGACTCGAGCATCATGGGAATGCCGTCCCGGATCGGGAACGCCAGGTGCGCGGCCTTCGACACCAATTCCCGCCGCTCCGCGTCGTAAGTCAGCGGCGCGTGGGTCACCGGACACACCAAACCCTCCAGCATGCGTCGGTCCACCGCCCCGTTCATTGCGTCGTCACCCCGCCCGCGCATCCGCGCAGACCGAATTCCAGAAGCGTCACGAAGGTCTCCCTCCGTTCGGAGAGGGTCGGCGCCTCGAGCAGGGCCTGCTTTTCCTCGGCTTCGAGCGGGCACAGCATGGAAAGCGAGTTGATCAGCAATTCGCTGTCCGCCGTGCGCAGGCCGTCCCAGTCCGTCGAGAGTTCGTTCGCCTCGAAGTAACGCCGGAGCAGGTCGAAGAATTGATCCCGGTCGAAACCCGTGTCCCGTTCCGCGTGGCCGAGATCCTTGTCGAATCCCGCCCACGACGCCTCCACCCGCCTGTAG
>JANQKA010000403.1 GCA_028281405.1 Hasllibacter sp.
TTCAGCCACCGCCCGACCCGCCGCCGTTCAAAAAGTCGTCGAGTTCCCGCCGGTCCGATTCGGGATTGGAGCGGCGAGCGTCTTCTTCCGCTTGCCGCCGCGCCCGTTCGGCGCGCGCCTCCGCCCTACGCCCGGAGATCCGCCGAACGCGCCGATGGACCGCGAATCCCAGAATCGCGAGCAGGGTCAGCACGATGATGTTGAACACCGGAATGTGGCGGTAGCCCTCCTCGACTTCCCATACGGACAGGGCGTTGGGAAACCTCGAGAGTAACCGGATGCGCCAGCCGTAATGCCGCACGGCGATGACCGCTTCGTCGCGGGACAACGCCTGCATCCGGGCCTGCAGGTCGGCGGAATCGAACTTGAAGTAGAAGAGGTTGTCCTCGTTGCGGTAGACGCTCGGCCCCCCTTTGAGGGTTTGGGTCGAGATCATGCGCACATCGCGCGTCGTCTGAGTGTTGTCCGGGTTGGTCGTGTCGACGCGCTTGATCTCGGTGTCGATGGCGCGCACCACGTCGACCTGCGGCAGGGCGTAGTGAAGAAACGCCGCGAGGATCAGGGTCGGGACGCCGATCAGCGCGAGTTTGAGTTTGGTCATCGGTGTTTCCTCTCTGTCGGATTTGTCGCACGCGCGAACCGCGGTCGCGGGACGAAGCCGCGCCACTTGAAGTGCGTCCGTCCCAAGTGATTGTCAACGGACGGGCCGGGAACTTCGATGGCCGTCCCGCCCCGGCGGATTCGCCGACGCGGGCCGCCCCTTCGGGGGCGGCGGACGCGCCGACCGCGCGCGGTCGCGGTTTCGCGTGACGATCGACATTCTCCGGTCCAGACTGCGGCTGAGCTTGCGGGACGCGAATCCTTGGCGTCCGGGGCGACCGTCCGCGGCATGGCCGGGTTCCGATGAGCGGAGTCGGTTCCGGAAGCGGCTCGATGGTCGAGCGGGCGAGGGAAGGTGACGCTCCAACCGCGCCGGATTCGGATTCGCGGCCCTCTCGTCGCAAATGTCCCGCACCACCAAGACGGCCCCATTCCTTGATCCAGACCGCGGCTGAGCGCGCGGGACGCGAATCCTTGGCGTCCGGGGCGGCCGTTCGCGGCATTGCCGGATCCCGATGAGCGGAGTCGGTTCCGGAAGCGGCTCGATGGTCGCGGGCGAGGGAAGGTGACGCTCCAACCGCGCCGGATTTGGATTCGCGTCCCTCTCGTCGCAAATGTTCCGCACCATCAAGACGTCCCCATTCCCTGATCCAGACCGCGGCTGAGCGCGGGACGCGAATCCTTGGCGTCCGGGGCGACCGTCCGCGGCATGGCCGGATTCCGATGAGCGATGTCGGTTCGAATGCGGATAGATGGTCGCGCGGGCGCGGCGGGGAGGTGACGCTCCAACCGCGCCGGATTCGGATTCGCGTCCCTCTCGTCGCAAATGTTCCGCACCATCAAGACGGCCCCATTCCCTGATCCAGACCGCGGCTGAGCGCGCGGGACGCGAATCCTTGGCGTCCGGGGCGGCCGTCCGCGGCATGGCCGGATTCCGATGAGCGATGTCGGTTCGAATGCGGATCGATGGTCGCGCGGGCGCGGGGAGGTGACGCTCCAACCGCGCCGGATTCGGATTCGCGTCCCTCTCGTCGCAAATGTCCCGCACCATCAAGACGGCCCCGCTCGAACTCAAGGCGCGGGAGGTGGCGCACGGCGAGGATCTCCCGTCCCCGGTGGACATCATCAAGTTCGGCGGGAATATCCGCCACTACGCGGTGATCCTGGTCAAGGACATGAGCGGGGTGCGGAAAATGCCTCGAAGTCCCCAACGCGATCACCTCATGTGCCTTCTCCTCGGCGTCGCCCCGCGGGCGATCCCGGCCGTATTCAAGGAACCCGACGACAGGGACGTGACCTCGGCGGTCGAAGCCGCCACCCGCGAAATAGAATCGTGGACGGAGACCCACGTTCCGCGCCGGAAATACCCGCCAGAATCGGATTCCCCCGAATACGGGAAGAATCGGGGACCACGTCGTCGACCCGGCGGCCGCCGCGATCACAGGCCCCGGACAGATCGGCGACGGCCTCCCGACCGACGTCTTGGATATCCGCGCCGAAATTCGAGGCGCGGTGGACACCTTCGTCAAATATCCGGAGCGCGGCGGACGATGAGCGAATAGGACTCCATGGAACAAAGCCGTCCGCCCGGCATCGGTCACGCCAAATTCCCCGGGACTTGGAATTCAGACGGCGCTTCCGTTCCACAGACTCCGCGACACCGTGACGGGCGAGAACGAACGCTCCCCGGACCGCGTGACGGAGTTGGACCGCGACTTGGAGAAGCCGCACCCCGGGAACGTCATGGTCCGTCCCCCGGCGGTGTGCCTCTCCACCGGCAGGGATGGAGCGCGCGGCCCCG
>JANQKA010000427.1 GCA_028281405.1 Hasllibacter sp.
CGGCTTCGGAGACACGGATCAGTCCGCCCACTCCCACGGACGGGCGTACGCTCCCAGAACTTTCGCCACCGCTTCGCCGTCGACCTCTCCGGTTTTCTCCACGATGGCGACGAGTCCGCGGCGCTTGTCCTCGACGACCGCCGCGACCTTGGCTTGAATTCCCTTCTTCGCCAGCGCGGCGTCGTAGACGCGCGTGATGGCCCGCCGGCGGAGGTCCGGCTTGAACACCTTGCCCACGGCGGTCTTGGGGAGTTCGTCGAGGATTTCGAGGTGCTTCGGGTGGGCGGCGCGCTCGTGGATGCGCTCGCGGCAATGCTCCATCAACTCGTCGACGGTGACCTTGGCCTTGTCCGTCAGTTCGACGTAGGCGCAGGGCAATTCCCCGGAATGGGCGTCCGGCTGCTCCACCGCGCCGGCGAAGGCGACCCCCTCGTGGGAGGCGAGAGCGTCCTCGATCACCGCCGGGTCGATGTTGTGCCCCCCGCGGATGATGAGATCCTTGGCGCGGCCGGTGATGAACAGATAGCCATCCTCGTCGACGTAGCCGAGATCGCCCGTCCGCAGGTACCTGTCCTGGTGGTAGAGATCGCGGTTCCTCTCCTCCTCCGTGTAGGTGCCGCCCGGGATCACGCCCGGACTGCTCACGCAGATCTCCCCCGCCTCGCCCGGCCGGCATTCGCGCGCCTCCCCGCCTTTCCCCTCGACGATTCGCACGTCGGTGTAGGGGAACGGCAACCCGACGGAACCGATCTTCTTGCCGCCCGCCGGCGGGTTGCAGGACACGAGGCAGGTGGCTTCGGTGAGGCCGTAACCTTCGACGATGGTGACGTCGGTGGCCTTCTCGAACCGCTTGTAGAGATCCACCGGAAGCGGCGCCGAACCGGAGAACACCGTCTTGAGCGAACTCACGTCGGCGTTCACGGGACGCTGCATGAGAGCGGAGAGCGCGGTCGGAACGCCGATCGCGAACGTGACCCGCCAGCGTCGGATCAGCTTCCAGAAATTGTCGAACACCCCGTCCCCCCGGTATCCCGCCGGAGTGGGGAACACGACATGGGCTCCCGAGGCGATCACCGACATCAGGACCGGATGACAGGCGAACACATGGAACAGCGGCAACGGGCAGATCAGGACGTCGTTTTCATCGAACAGGAGGCGGTGGCCGAGCCAACCGTTGTAGATCATGCCGGAACACTTGTGCTGCGCCACCTTCGGCCTGCCGGTGGTGCCCCCGGTGTGGAAAAAAGCGGCGACCCGGTCGGCCTCGCCATCGGCGAACGTCAGTTCCTTCGGCTGCTTCGCCACCTCGGAAACGAAGTCGAGCACGCGGGCCTTGTGCGCGATCTTCGGCTTCGGGCGGATCATCGGCACGATCCAGCTTTTGGGCGGGGAGAGATACCGGTTGAGATCGACCTCGAGCACGGTTTTGACGCTCGGAGCCATCGCCACCGCCTCGTGCGCCTTCTCGGAAATGTCGGTCTTGGGAAAACCCTTCAGAGTGACCAGGATCTTGGCCCCGGTCCCGCGCATGATGTCGGCGATCTGCTCGGCCTCGAGCAGGGGATTGATCGGACTCGAGATGCCCGCGATCATGCCGCCGAGCAAAGTCAGCACGGTCTCGTTGGAATTCGGCAGGAGGTAGGCGACCACGTCCTTTTCGCCCACGCCGAGCGCGCGGAAGAGGTTGGCGGTCTGGACCGCCTTCCCGAACACCCCGCTCCAGGTCAGGGTTTCCGCCTTGGCCCTCGGCCCCGACAGGATCTGGAAGCTGACCGCGGGGCGGGATCCGTGATCCCGCGCGGTGTTTCCCAAGAAGCCGTGGATGGTGACCGGAGGCTTCCGGTCCTCGTAGGAGCTTTCCTCCTCGATATCCTTGATATCCTTGAGGCTGGCGAATGACATTGGCGTTCCTCCCTTGCCCCGCCCGTTCCGTCCCGCGGCCGCGGAGCTCGTGTCACTGCGTCGTGGAGCGCGACATACAGCGGCGGGCGCGACAGTTCAACTCCGCCCGCACCGCGCGCGGCCGACGGGGCTCCGGCCGCGCCGGCGTCCCGTCCGGGGCCATCGGAACGCGCCCCCCACACACCGGGACTCACGTCCGCGCGGAATTCCCGGGCCGGAGGATCTGGCCGGAGCGGCCGCGAATTTGGTGGAACCGGTGACGCGGTCGGCGGGGATCCAACGCCGACCGCCGGAGGTCACCGGGCGCTTTCTTTGACCGGGGACGCGATTCCACCAAGGTCGCCGCCGCTCTTTTCCGGGACGGTTCCGTCGGTGAACTGGAGCCTGGCGAGACGGGCGTAGAGGCCTCCCTGTCCCACGAGTTCTTCGTGGGTGCCCTCTGCGGCGATGCGTCCGTCCTCGAACACGAGGATGCGGTCCGCCTTCTTCACCGTGGCGAGTCGGTGGGCGACGACGATGACGGTGCGGTTCCGGGCCAAATTCTCCAACGCCCGCTGTACCGCGTGTTCGCTTTCGGCGTCGAGAGCCGAAGTCGCTTCGTCCAACAGGAAAACCGGCGCGTCCCGCAGGATCGCGCGGGCGATGGCGATGCGCTGCTTTTGACCTCCGGAGAGCATGACGCCGCGTTCGCCGACATAGGATTCGTAGCCATCCGGCAGGGTGGCCAGGAAATCGTGCGCGGCGGCGGCGCGCGCCGCGGCCTCGACTTCGGCGTCCGACGCCCCGGGGCGCCCGAACCGGATGTTGGCCCTCGCGGTGTCCGCGAAAATCACCGGATCCTGGGGCACCAGCGAAAGCGCGCGGCGGAAATCCGACCGTTCCATGTCGCGCAGGTCGATCCCTTCCAGCGTGATCCGTCCCGACTCGGGATCGTAGAACCTCAGGATCAGTTGGAGAACCGTGGACTTACCCGCCCCGGACGGCCCCACCAGCGCCACCGTCTCGCCCGGTTCGACCGCGAACGAGACTCGGTCGAGCACCCCCCGTCCCGGCCTTGCGGGGTATTCGAAGCTGACGTCTTCGAAGGCGACCCCGCCCTTGGCGGCCGAGGGCAGCCGAACGGGCTCCGCGGGATCCTTCACGCTGTCGACCGCGGTCAGAAGCTCCGTCAGTCGCTCCGCGGCCCCGGCGGCGCGCTGCAACTCTCCCCAGATTTCGGAGAGCGCTCCGACGGAGCTCGCCACCATCACGGAGTAGATGACGAATTGCACCAGTTCGCCCACGCTCATCGCGTCGGAGCGCACGTCGCGGGCCCCCACCCAGAGAACCCCGACGATCGACGAAAACGCTATCAGGATGACGATGAAGGTCATCAAAGCCCGGATGCCGATGCGGGCCTTGGCGGACACGAAGCTCTTCTCGGTCACATCGTCGAAACTGGCGAGGGTGGTGGCCTCGTGCGTGTAGGACTGCACCGCCTGCACGCCGAGCAGCGCCTCGGAGGCCGATCCGGAGGACTGCGCGATCCATTCCTGGTTTTGGCGGCTCAGGACGCGCACCCTGCGGCCGATGACGGAAATCGGGGCCACCACGGCGGGCACGATCAGCAAGACGAGGCCGGTGAGTTTGGGCGAGGTGATGAGGAGGAGGGCCAAGCCGCCGATCAGGATCAGCAGGTTGCGGAGCGCGAACGAGATCGTCGAGCCGACCACCGACAGGATCAGCGTGGTGTCGGTCGTGAGGCGGCTGAGGACCTCCCCCGTGACGATTCGTTCGAAGAAAGCCGGAGACATGCCGATCATGCGCGTGAACAGCGCCTTCCTGATGTCGGCGACCACGCGCTCCCCGAGGCGGGTGACGAGGTAGTAGCGAAGACCGCTGCCCGCCGCGAGGCCGAGGGCGATCAAGAAGGATACGCCGAAGTACTCGTCGAGGAGAGTTATGGTCGCCGCCTCGAAGCCGTCCACGACCCGGCGGACCGCTATCGGCAGGATCAGGGACAGGACGGCGGTGAGAACGAGCGCGATTGAGGCCGCGGCGATCAACAGGCGGTAGGGCCGCACGAACGGCCAGATCGTGGACATCGCGCCGATGTTCTTCGACTTCGCCCGTTCCTCCCTCATCCACATTCTCCTTCGCGGCGCGGAACCCGTCGCCGGGCGTCCGCGCCCGAAGCGGCGGCCGTGTCGGCAACCGACGCCGCTTCGACGTGATTCGCGATCTGGGTTGGAGCGGGTAGCGGGAATCGAACCCGCACCAAGAGCTTGGAAGGC
The DNA here is from genome assembly GCA_028281405.1 of Hasllibacter sp. Classification (GTDB taxonomy): domain Bacteria; phylum Pseudomonadota; class Alphaproteobacteria; order Rhodobacterales; family Rhodobacteraceae; genus JANQKA01. The sequence goes on from JANQKA010000427.1 coordinate 4,176, forward strand.
TCGTGTGATACCATTTCACCATACCCGCCCACGGGAGGCGTTTAGACCAAGGGAAAACCGGCGGCAAGGAAAAAATTCCACGGTTTTCCCGCCGCCGCGAGCCGCAGCCCGAAGGATGGAGGATCGCGGGGATGATTCGCGGCGCGGGCCCCGCGCGTCGGCGGCGCCCGCCCCGTTCGCGGTCCGCGGGCGCCGCGAACACGGGACGCCCTCCGCCCGTCCGGGAGCCGCCGGAGCGGAACTCCCCGGACCACGACGCCATGTCCGGGTCGGGTCGCGTGGCGGAGGGTGAAGGGCCCGCGCAGCTGCCACCTCGAAATTTCCCCGGAAAGTCGGCTTTGTTCCGCGCGGGTGGAAAGAAGCGGCGCGACGCCGGGTCCGGGGACCGCCGCCCTTCCGTGCGATTTCCGAAGCCCCCGCTCCGCCACGCGCGGGACCGTTGTCCGGAACGATTCCGTGGCGCGAACCGCGGGCGGGATTGAAGGAGACCCGTTGGAACCGGACCGCGGCGCGGTGCGCGGAGCTCCCGACCGGGCGGGGCGCGCCGAATCACGCCGGGATCGAATCGCCCACCCCGCCTCCAAAGGCGACGATGGGGATGAATCGGT
>JANQKA010000281.1 GCA_028281405.1 Hasllibacter sp.
TCGGTGACGCCGAAGGCATGGTTCTTCGGATGTCCCGGGATCCACCGTTTCCTTCGCCGGCCCCGCTCACCGACGATGCCGGGACGGCGGTCCAATTCCCACCCGAAACGACGGACGACCGTGGTCGCGCGCTCCGGCACATGGAACCCACGGATTCCTTGATAAAGTGCGGGGTGTTCCGGAGTTCCATTGGAGAATCGTAGCCGTGGGTTCCGTCGCCGCCGGTTTCCGGTTGGACGGGCTCGCGGTTGTCGATCCGCCCAGCCCGTGAGTCCGAGTCTCGGCTCGCTGTTTCGGATTCGCGCATCGCCGTTCATCGCCGACCGTTTGCACCGCCGCCCGCGCGCGAGGCGCCGTCGCAAACGGACCGGGTGGCGTGGTCCGAAACCCCCGCCGCCCCGCGCGCAAGGCACCGTCCTCTTTGGACAGCCCGAAGCGCAAGAGCCTCCCGCTGCCCCGCGTGCGCGAGGCGCCGCCATGGGCCGGTGGTGTCAAACGCACCTATTCGGCCGCTGCCCCGCGTGCGCGAGGAGCCGCCAGCCGTTCCCGTGCGGCGGCGGGACGATTCGCCGGTTGGGAGACGCGGTCTCGCTCCATCCCCGATCCCCGGTGGCGTCGTTTCCGGTCATCAACCGTAGGCGATCAAAAGAAGAACTCCTCCGAGCGCGATCCTGTAGACCGCGTAGGGCGCGAACCCTCCGAACCTCAGCAGCCGCGTCATCAGCCATAGGGCGGCCAGCGCGGAGCCGAAGGAGAGGACCGCGGCGATTAACGCGTCGCGCGCGAGTCCGGCGTCGGCCGCGGAGGCGATATCGACCGCCGCGGCCACGCCCGAAGCCGCGATCGCGGGAATCGACATGAGCATCGCGACGCGCACCGCGTCCGGCCTCCCGTACCCCAGGAACCGCGCTCCCGTGATGGTGATGCCGGAACGGGAAACCCCCGGAATCAAGGCGGCCGCCTGCCAAAGGCCGAGCGCGATGGCGTGGCGCGGCGTCCAGTCTCCCGCCTCCCGCGTCCGCGCGCCTGTGGCGTCTGCCCACCAGAGGATCACGCCGAACACCAGCATCGTCCATCCGATAACCGCGATGTCGCGCATCAGGTCGATCCAACCCGTCGCGACCAGCAGCGCGCCGCACAGAACCACCGGAATGGTCGCGACGATCAGGTTCAACGACAGAAGGGCGCCCGGATCCCGAAGGTCGCCCGCCAACAGACGCGGCAACCCGGCCGTCGCCGCGGCGACGTCCCTCCTGAAAAACACAATCACCGCGAACAGGGTTCCGACGTGGACGGCGACATCGATGACGACCCCCTGATCCTCGGCCCCGGTAAGCGCCGGCAACAGGATCAGGTGGCCCGAGGACGAGACCGGCAGGAACTCGGTGACGCCTTGGATCAGTGCGACGATGACGAGGTGAAGCAGAGGCATGAAGTCGGTCCCGTTTGGCTCGGCCGCGTTCTAGGGCCTGTCGGCGATTGATTCGACCAATCTTGCCCGGAATTCGCGATTGCGGAGATTCACGGGCATGTGGACATCCCGCGCGCGAGCATCCGCGGACCCGCGATTGAGCGCCGGAACCAAGGTGCGAACACCGCACCGGTTGACGATGGTTGCCGGCCAACCCAACGATTCGCGTTGATCTTCGCTCGGCTCGCGCCACCGATTCCATCAAACCCGCCGACGCTCAATTTTTCCGGGGGGTCGATGGTTCGCCGGGCGGTCCGCTCCACCCCGCGGCGTGTCCATGCGTCCTCGTTTCCCGACGAATCGCGAATCACCCAATCCAAGGGCCAAGTCATGTCGAAACGGCCTCGGAGACCCAAAATCGGGGTTCATCGCGCCGTTTCGCTCCGGCGG
>JANQKA010000462.1 GCA_028281405.1 Hasllibacter sp.
GACGAGATCGAGATCGTCGGCATCCGGGACACGACCAAGACGACCTGCACGGGCGTGGAGATGTTCCGCAAGCTTCTCGACCGCGGCGAGGCGGGCGACAACATCGGTGCGCTGCTGCGCGGCGTCGACCGGGAGGGCGTCGAGCGCGGTCAGGTTCTTTGCAAGCCGGGTTCGGTGCAACCTCACACGCAGTTCGAGTGCGAAGTCTACATCCTGACCAAGGAGGAGGGCGGGCGCCACACGCCGTTCTTCAAGAATTACCGTCCGCAGTTCTACTTCCGCACGACGGACGTGACGGGGACGGTGACGCTTCCGGAGGGCACGGAGATGGTGATGCCGGGAGACAACCTGACGTTCAACGTCGATCTGATCGCGCCGATCGCGATGGAGGACGGCCTGCGCTTCGCGATCCGCGAGGGCGGGCGCACCGTCGGCTCCGGAGTCGTCTCCAAAATCGTCAAGTGATTTGACGAACGACGCGCCGGGTTCCGGTTCCCGGGGCCCGGCGGCAACAAGGTTCGACGTGGGGGGCGCGTGGTGCGTCCTCCACCTCTCGGCCCGAACGAGAGCCGTGAAAGGCAAAGGACAATGGCGATTCAAAGCCAGAACATCCGCATCCGGCTGAAGGCCTTCGATTACCGCGTCCTCGACGCGTCGACGCAGGAAATCGTGAACACGGCGAAGCGCACCGGGGCGACCGTGCGCGGGCCGATTCCGCTGCCGAACAAGATCGAGAAGTTCACCGTCCTGCGGGGCCCGCACATCGACAAGAAGTCGCGCGATCAATTCGAGATCCGCACACACAAGCGGCTTCTCGATATCGTTGATCCGACGCCGCAGACGGTCGACGCCCTCATGAAGCTCGACCTCGCCGCCGGCGTGGAAGTCGAAATCAAGGTGTAAGGGAGGGTGATGATGATGATGTTGCGCTCCGGAGTGATAGCCAGGAAGGTGGGGATGACCCGCGTCTTCCAGGACGACGGCAAGCAGGTGCCGGTCACCGTTCTGCAACTGGACAAGCTGCAGGTCGTGGCCCAGCGCACCCCCGAAAAACACGGCTACGCCGCCGTTCAGCTGGGGGCGGGCGCGGCGAAGGCGAAGCGGACCCCCGCCGCCATGCGGGGGCATTTCGCCGCCGCGAAGGTGGAGCCGAAACGGAAGATCGCGGAATTCCGCGTCCATCCCGACAACATGATCGGCGTGGGCGAGGAGATCACCGCGGACCACTATTTCGAAGGCCAGTTCGTGGACGTGTCGGGCACGTCGATCGGAAAGGGATTCGCCGGTTCGATGAAGCGGCACAACTTCGCCGGACTGCGGGCCTCGCACGGGGTTTCGATTTCCCACCGCTCGCATGGTTCGACGGGCCAGTGCCAGGATCCCGGGCGGGTGTTCAAGGGAAAGAAGATGGCCGGCCACATGGGCGCGGCCCGGGTGACAACCCAGAATCTGCAGGTCGTCAAGACCGACGCCGAACGCGGCCTGATCATGATCAAGGGCGCGGTGCCGGGTCACAAGGGCGGCTGGGTGACGGTCAAGGACGCGGTGAAAAAGCCGACTCCCGAAAACGTGGTATATCCCGCCGCGTTGAAATCCGCGGCCGATGGGGCCGGGCGGAGTGATGGCGTGGACGAGGATGGGGCGTTGGAATCCGCCGCCGGGTCCGTCGAATCCCGATCCCAGGCTCATGTGGACGAGGGAGCCGTTGACGCTGTCGGAACCGGAGGCGAATCGGGAGCCGCGGCCGCGGGCGGGGCCCAAACGGACGCTGTCGAAGAGGCGCCGGTGAACGATGGCGCCGAGGCGGCGCCGGAAGGAGACAATTCCGATGAAAGCTGAGGCCATCAAACTCGACGGCGCCGGGGCGGGTTCCGTGAATCTCCCCGACGAGATTTTCGGTCTCGAACCCCGCGCCGACATCCTGCACCGGGTGGTGCGCTGGCAGCGCAACAAGGCGCAGCAGGGCACCCACAAGGTCAAGACGCGGTCGGAGACCAGCTACTCCAAGCGGAAGATCTATAGGCAGAAAGGCACCGGCGGAGCGCGCCACGGCGACCGCAACGCTCCGATCTTCCGCAAGGGAGGCGTGTACAAGGGGCCGACACCGCGTTCGCACGCGCACGACCTGCCGAAAAAGATCCGCAAGTTGGGCCTGCGCCACGCGCTGTCGGCGAAGCGTTCCGCGGGGGAACTGGTGATTCTCGACGATCTGTCGGTTGATGACGCCAAGACCTCGTCGCTGGCCAAACGGATCAAGGGGTTCGGCTGGAAGCGCGCCCTGATCATCGACGGCGCCCGGGTCGACGAGGATTTCGCCCGCGCCGTCCGGAATCTCGCCGACGTGGATGTTTTGCCCTCGATGGGCGCCAACGTCTACGACATCCTGAAATCCGACACGCTCGTGCTGACGAAGTCGGGCGTCGAAGCATTGGAGGCCCGACTGAAATGAGCGCGAAGCCGGAGCACTACGACGTGATTCGCAAGCCGCTGATCACGGAGAAGGCGACGCGGGCGTCCGAGGGCAACTGCGTTGTGTTCGCCGTGGCCCCGTCGGCGACCAAACCGGCCATCAAGGAGGCGGTCGAGGCCATCTTCGGGGTCAGGGTCAAGGCGGTGAACACGCTGATCGCCAAGGGCAAGGAGAAGCGGTTCCGGGGGCGCCCCGGTCGCCGGAATGACGTGAAAAAAGCCTACGTGACGCTCGAAGAAGGCAACACGATCGACGTGACCACCGGGTTGTGATTCCCGTGGCGCCCCCAAAGCCCCGCCGGAAACGGCGGCGTTTGGGGGGCCGCGCGGAGGGTGGATCCGGATAGGAGTGACACGCGGAATCATAAATCCGGGAAATGGATAGATTTTTTGAATTTCAAGCCCCGCGGATCTTCACAACAGTTTTCGAAATACAGAATTTCGCGGGCGTGGTGTGACTGGATGAACTTTAAGAATTACCGACCCACCAGCAGTCCATGTCAAGAATATCCAAAAATCTCTTCAATGAATGACTGTTGTTCGCGGCCCTCTCGACGCTCACCTTCTTCAACAATTTAACGCCGTGAACGGTTTCTTTATAAATGGTGGGCAGCAAAAAATTCGATAGTATCTTCTTTCCATTCATTCCTTCGTAATCCCGCTTGACGAATGCTTTTCCGAACGTTCCGGCCATGAGTTCGTGGTCCGCGAGGATCCAATTTTCAATCATGCGATCGGGTATTCCGATTCTGAGTTGGGAAGTATTCATTCCAAGATCATCCAACTCCCTGATTAGGTCGATCGCAAGTGTTTCCCCCGATATTTTCGGCGTTCAAGATCCAAGACTATCACAATTGGATCATGATGCTCCATGAGTCTGATTTGAGACGACAGATGATGGGCCAAGGATTTGGCGGATATTCGGTGATCGTTGGACTCGTTGCGGCGCACTGGAGAGTATTGCGGATATTCGCCAAGAACATCTTCTCCATGTGCCCGTCAACCAGGAAGGCCGGCCTAGGCATCCTCCAGGACTCCGGACACGTACATGCTCCCCAGCCTAACGCCTGTTTGGTATATGGTATCGGCGATTTGTTTAACTCTTCTGGGCCTGCGCGTTTTCGTTTCCCCGGAGTTGTTGGTTACCACAATAATCTCCGAAGGATCGGCGGAATTGAGCAAGGATTCGCTATGAGTCGTTAGAATGATGAAACCGCTTCTGCCCTCCATTTCGTAAGGATCGTCGAATATTTCGCGGATAATTTTCAGAAATTCCTTTTGGAGAAGGGGATGCAGGAAATTTTCGACCTCCTCGATCACCAATACGGATCGATTGGTGTACAGGGCCGTGACGATCGCGAGCCACTTGACCGCCCCATCCGACAACAGTCTCAAGGGGACGCGGGCGCGACCGTCGCCGGAAGGGATGGTCACCGAGACGTTCAGAAGATTGGTCAGGGGGTCGATTTCGACCCTAAGGTCATCAATTCCATCTTCCAAAAAATTGAGGGCCGCTTCGATGTGAAGGGAAGTGTTGATATCCAGATGAAGGTCATGTTTCCGGTTGACACGCTTGGAAATTCCGCGATACCGAGGGACGTTGCCGACATCCCCGCTTGAATGGTTCGCTCTGGAGGATTCCTCCCTATTTTCGATTTCGAGCGAAGCGTCATTTCTTTTTACGGCGTGGAGGGTCGCGGCCAATCCGCCGCCATCCCTTCCAATTCCCGGAGGCGCCGCACTGTCTTCGCTCCTCTTCGCGATGTGGGGAATAATATTGATTACTTTTCCCGCCGACAGATCATCGATCGTCATGGAAATTTCGGGAGAAAGGAACCGGCAGGCCAGAAGAATTGGAAATTCCGGGTCGTGACTTTGTTCGAGATGACGCACAATTTCCCCGCGCATGCCGTCCGCGGCGTTTCCGCTGAATGGAATATCGATCCGGTCAAATTTTCCGGTGTTCATTTTTTTGATTCTGTATTCATGATCCACGTGATTCTCTTGAATGGACGCCTTTTGTGAAAGATATAAATCCCATGTATCCGATCTCCTCATCGAGGACAGTTGTTTGCGGGTGGCGCTCTTCCGAATTTTGAATGTTTGCTTACCGAAGTGCACGGCTTCAATTTTTTTGAGAAACACGGCCGAATATGCGTAATCGTATTCGAAATACGATATCGCTCTTCCGCCATTATTCACGGAGGCGGAGATTGTTCCACCTCCAACCAGCCGCGCTTGAATGCTCGTGCCGATCATCCCTTGCCCGAATCGCGAGAATACTTGACCAACTCCTCCGAATTCATTCACGGTCTCGGCGATTGGACGGTCGAACATGCGGGCCATAAATTCCAAAAACATGACTATGTTGGTTTTGCCCGAGCCATTCGGCCCAACCAGGATATTGATCCCCGGTCGAATTTCGATCGAACAATTCAGGAGCGACCTGAAGCCGTCTATGTGAAGTGATTTCAGCATTCGATTTTTCCGCCCCTTTTCGCGCCGGACGGGGCCGGTGCCGCAACCCGCGCTCCATCGATTCGCCGCCATTGAAGCGCGGTCGAAGGGGCGCGGCGCCCGGTATCCGCCCGGTGGTCGACCCACTTTGGCGTCGAGACGTGGGACAGGGCTTTCCCGGCGGATTTCTCCGGACGGAATACGGCGGCCGGGTTTGGACTCCGCAGGTCCGCGGAACTTGGCATTCCCTTCGCTCCCGTTCGACCGGGAACGTGCCCCGCGAAATTTCTTGGCCAACCCGATGGCCGTGGCCTCCCGCGCCGCCCCTTGGCCGGAGAGCATTGTCCGGCCCCCCCTTCTCGGTCCCGCGGCGTGTGACCACTCACACCAATCGTTCCAGCCGCCGGGCACCTCCGGCCCCGTTGGCCCTTCATCATCCCTCCATGCGACCAACGGCACGCGGCCATCCACGCTTCATCCGCCTCCGGGAGGGATTCCGCTGCGGGTCCACACCGCCCAAAGGCTTCAGGGGCGCGCCCGGCGGCGCGTGGCGTCACGGATGCAACCCGCCGGGGATGGTGGAGGATCTGCCGTTGGTCAATCTCTCGGGACATACTGTTGTTCCACCGCAAACGGATGTGTCCGTATTGCCAGCTTTCCGTTCGACGGAGATTGAGGCGTAATGCAAGATTCGCTTGAGAACCGTCTGTCGGAAGGACGCTGACAACCGGAGCCCCATCCGATTGGGACGGTACGTCAGGAAATCCTTCTATGGACCGACGCGCGCGGGGAATTGCCTTGGCCGATTCGATTTTCATACGCCTTGGTTAGCGAATCTTCGGCGAATCTTCAAGCGCGTTCGAAGAATTTGTTCATACCATGTTTGCGTGGAGTTTGGAGGTGCGTGGTAGCGCGCTTCGGTCACTCGCGTACGAATTCGGAGACTTGGTCCGTTGGGCCGTTGAAATTCATCCACCGTAGATCGGCAACGCGGCGGGCGCGGGGGGCACGGGCTCATTGCGTCACCACGCCCCTTTCGTGGCCACCGACCTGGCTTGACCTTGGGCTTCGGTCTTGCCGGCCTCGAGAGACCCGCGCCGTGGGCGGTTCCAGACCCGCGCCGTGGGCGGCTCCTAGCGAATCGTTGCCGCTCCGAAAGGGGAATCCGGCGTGGGACGCCATGAACCGCGGGATTTCCAAATTCCGCGCGGGGGCACGCCGGCGGCAATGGACCGTGGCCTCCGCCCGACGGAATATCCAACCCGCCGCGGCGGCGCGTTGGTGGCGAATGACCGAGCGTGGACAATCGGCGTGGTTCCAAGCCCGCCACGCACGGGATTTTGGCGGCCAGGCGCGCCACGCCGCTCAACTTTGCGCGGCCGGGTCCGTTTCCGCGTTCGCCGGTGTCCTTCCCCGGCGGGGAACCGATGGTTTCCCCATGTCCGGTCGGCGCGGAGCTACCAACCGGGGAAAGCGGGTTCCGCAGGGCTTTCTCATCCGGAGCGGGCATGGGTTCCGGAACTCCCCCAGTCGCCGCGGGACCCCTTCGACGGGACCGCGGGGTGGTGCCTTCCCCCCGTGATTTTCCGGCTTTGCGGGGAAGCCGCGAACCTTCTTCCCCGACCGATTCGTTCCGAAGTGATTCGTCCGCGGCGCGGAAATCTCCTTTCCC